>NZ_BCWL01000014.1 GCF_001592185.1 Bergeriella denitrificans NBRC 102155 | reverse complement strand
ATCTGTTTTGAATACTGTTTTGAACAAACGCCGCCGCTGCGGGCGCAGGAAAGCGCGGCATGTTCAGACGGCCTTGTTGACTGTCATCAGCCTTTAAATACCGGTACCCATTCGAGCTGGCTCAAAATTTGGGCGGCGATGTTAATCAGGCCGAATAAAAATACCCATACCATCAGCCCCAAGCCGCCGCAGACGCGGTATTGCTTGCCTGCGCCGAATTTTTGGCGCGATTTGTAGAGCAGCATGGCCGGAATCAGCGCCGTCCATACCGTAGCCGCCAGGCCGACGTAGCCGATGGCGGTGACAAACCCGGTGGGGAACAGCAGGCAGCAGACCAGCGGCGGCAGGAAAGTCAGCGCGGCGGTTTTGCTGCGGCCTGCGGCAGAATTGTTCCATTTGAAAATATCGGCGATGTAGTCGAACAAGCCCAGCGTTACTCCCAAAAACGAGGTGGCAATCGCCATGTAGGCAAAAAACGACAAGGCCGCGCCCATGTTGCCGGTGGCAACGAATTTCGACAGCGTTTCAATCAACACCGACACCTGGCCTTCGGCGGCAATGACCGGCGCAAATTCGCCGCGCGGCAGGTTGCCCTGAATCGCCAACTGCCATAAAACATAAATCACCAGCGCAATCAGCGTGCCCGTTTTCAAGGCTTTCGCCACTTTCGGCGCATCGCCGTCAAAGTATTTCAACAGGCTGGACACATTGCCGTGAAAGCCGAACGAAGCCAGGCAGACCGGCAGCGCGGCGGCGATGTAAATCCAATACTGCGTATCCGCAGGCGCGGCGCTGTCGAACAATACGGGCAGCTTGACGCTGCTTATCAGCCCGCCCGTCGCCCAGATAAAAGTCAGCACCATGCCGCCGATTAAAATGCTGGTGAAGCGGTCGACCAGCCGCGTAGAAGCCCAAACGCAGCCTGCCAATACCGTAAAAAACACCAACTGGCCGACGGGTAGCACCACATCGCTGCCGCTCAGATTGCCCAAACCCTGCGCGGTCAAATCGCCGCCGACGAAAATATAGGCATAAGTGAGCAGGTAGAGCACAAACGCCACCGCCAAGCCGTTGACGATATTCGCGCCGCGCCCGAGCAAGTCTTTCACCATGGTGTCGAAGCTCGCCCCGTGCGGATAATGCGTGTTGACTTCCAAAATCATCAAGCCGCTGGAGAGCATGGAAAACCAAGTGTAGAGCAAAACGGCGAGCGAACCGGTAAACCATACGCCGGATGTGGCGGTGGGATTGGCAAACATACCCGCGCCGATAATCGTACCGGCGATAATCATGGCGCCGCCGAACAGCGACGGAGTGCGGTGGGACATTTTCAGACGGCCTTTGTAGTGAATTAAAATAAACAGGCTGCGGTATCGGCTGCGTTTTGGTGTGTTGCGGCCGGCATCTTGCTTATTTTATTTCACTATATTAAATTTTGTTAAGAGATATTATGCCGTAAAACGCCGGATTTGGATAGAAAAAGCCGTCTGAAAATCAGCGATTTTCAGACGGCTTGAAACTTTGTGTATGGCCGCATCAGAGGCTATCCTGCTGTTTGGCTTTTTCTTATCGGCTATAATCCATTTAAGACAAATGGCCGGTTTTAATCCCGGCCATCTGCAAATCACATTTTAACAAAAGGATTATGAAACAAAGCCCATAACCTTCGGGACGTAGCCATCAGTTTAACCAAACCGGTAACGATTTGGTAAACAAGCTGATTATACGCTAAAAATGAGCATTGTATCCATTTTTTTATATTAATTTTATACTCAAATGTTACAGCAACAATTACACAGTATATCTCTCAGCCGTTTATCTCCGTATCTGACATTATGCGGCAACAATCAAAAAGAAGCGGTTTGCGTTTATACGGCCCTGCAGCAGCGCTCTTGTATTTATTTCGCTTTAATTCAAGAAATTGAAGTGGGTGTCCGAAACGAAATGAGCCGGGTTATTCAATCCCGGCTTTCTCCGCAGCAGGATTTATTGGGCTTTTTTCAATCATTGGCAGCCGATACGTCGTCTTTGTCTTTATCTGCGGCAGGGAGGAAGCAGTTGGCTGATTGCTTGAGAGAGCTTTCCGTTTCCAAACCGAATTTTCGGGCGGATGATGTGATTGCCAATATTACCTTTGGTTTTTGGGTGCATCTGCTGAATGATGATGGGGCTAAAAATCCCGATTATGCCAAATGGCATCAGATGTTTAACGGTCAATTATTCGGCAAACGCTTTGCTTCCAACAAGGATATTTTTCTTTCATTAAGGCAGGTATTGTCATTCCGCAATAAGCTTTATCATCAAGAGCCTGTTTGGAAAGGGAAGTCTATCCGCTCTCCTGAAAAGGCTCTGCGAAACCTGAGTAAAAAATATCAAAATTTTTCGTGTTATCTGCAGAAAATCGCGCCCGAGCGAGCCAAGCTCCGGCAGGCCAGCCCGTTGCTGCGCTCAATGGAAGCGGGTTGTTTTGACGAAACGCTGTTGATGACTGAGTTGAATTATTTAAAAACATTATTGTGATAGAAAAAGCCGTCTGAAAATCAGCGATTTTCAGACGGCTTTTATGTTGAACGGCTAAACCCGGTTAAGCGTAGCTGCGCGTTTCGCCTTTGCCGTCAACGTTATCCGCGCAGCGGGCGCAGACGGTATCGTGGCCGGCGACGCTGCCGATGTCGTCGGTGTAGTGCCAGCAGCGTTCGCATTTTTCGCCTGAGCTGGCGTGGGCGGTGACGGAGAGGGTGTCGCCTTCGCCGACTGCGGCTTTGGAAACCAGCAGGGTGAAGCGCAGCTCGTCGCCCAGGGTTTTGAGGTAGGCAGCCTGCTCGGCCGGGGCGGTAATGCTGACTTCGGCCTGCAGCGACGAGCCGACGGTTTTGTCGGTACGCAGCGGCTCGATGGCGGCGGTGACGGCTTCGCGTACTTCGCGCACGGCCGCCCATTTTTTCAGCAGCTCGGCTTCGGCTTTTTCGTTAATCGGCGGGAACTCGTGCCAGGTGTGGAAGAGTACGCTGTCTTCTTCGCCGCCGCCGATGATGTCCCACGCTTCCTCGCCGGTGAAACACAATACCGGTGCAATCAGCAGCACCAGGCTGCGGGTGATGTGGTAGAGCGCGGTTTGTGCGCTGCGGCGGGCGTGGCTGTCGGCTTTGGTGGTGTAGAGGCGGTCTTTCAAAATATCGAGGTAGAACGCGCCCAAGTCTTCCGAGCAGAAGGCGACGATGTCTTTCACGGCGAAGTGGAAGGCGTAACGCGGGTAGTAGTCGCCCGCCACGCGCTCTTGCAACTGACGCGCGAGGATAACGGCGTAGCGGTCGATTTCGACCATTTGGTCTTGCGGTACGGCGTGTTCGATCGGGTTGAAGTCGCTCAGGTTGGCAAACAGGAAGCTCAGGGTGTTGCGGATGCGTCGGTAGCTTTCGGTGACGCGTTTGAGGATTTCTTTGGAAATCGCCAATTCGCCCGAGTAGTCGGTGGAAGCCGCCCACAGGCGCAAAATATCCGCACCGAATTCGTTGTACACTTCTTGAGGGGCGACGACGTTGCCGATGGATTTCGACATTTTGCGGCCGTTTTGGTCGACTACGAAACCGTGGGTCAGCAGCTGCTTGTAGGGTGCGCGGCCCATAGACGCGCAGCCTGTGAGCATGGAGGATTGGAACCAGCCGCGGTGCTGGTCGCTGCCTTCGAGGTACAAGTCGGCCGGCCAAGCCAGCTCGTCGCGCTGTTTCAAAACGGAATAATGGGTGGAGCCGGAGTCGAACCATACGTCCATGGTGTCGGTCAGTTTGTCGTATTGTTCGCAGTCTGCCGCGCTCAAGAGTTCGCTTTTGTCGAGGGCAAACCAGGCTTCGATGCCTTTTTCTTCGATGCGCAGGGCGACTTGTTCCAGCAATTCGGCGGAATTCGGGTGTAATTCGCCGGTTTCTTTGTGAACGAAGAAGGTCATCGGCGTGCCCCAGTAACGCTGGCGGGAAACCACCCAGTCGGGGCGGCCTTCAATCATGGCTTGCAGGCGGGCGCGCCCCCAAGACGGGAAAAATTCGGTGTCGTCCACGGCTTTGAGGGCGCGGTCGCGCAGGGTTTTGCCGTCGCTGCCGGCTTTGTCCATGCCGATAAACCATTGGCCGGTGGCGCGGTAAATCAGCGGGGTTTTGTGGCGCCAGCAGTGGGCGTAGCTGTGTTCCAGCTTGGTGCTGCATAACAGGCGGTTGTTTTCTTGCAGCCATTCCAGAATCACGGGGTTGGCTTCCCATACGGTCATGCCCGCTACGCGCGGTACTTCGGCGATGTAGCGGCCTTCGGCGTTGACGGGGTTGTAGAGTTCGATGCCGTATTTGTTGGAAACGGTGTAGTCTTCCAAGCCGTGTGCGGGCGCGGTGTGCACTAAGCCGGTACCGGCGTCGGTGGTGACGTGGTCGCCGTTGAGCATGAGGATGTCGCGCTCGATAAAGGGGTGGTTCAGATGCAGGTTTTCCAAGGCGGCACCGGTGGTTTCGGCCAACACGCGGATGCCGTCTGAATTGAAGCCGTAGCGTTTCAGCGCGTCTTCGGCCAAATCTTTCGCCAATACCAATTTGCCTTTGGGCGTGTCAATCAGTTGGTACGCGACTTCCGCACCGGCGGAAACCGCTTGGCTGGCGGGCAGCGTCCACGGTGTGGTTGTCCAGATGACGGCAAAGGCTTCGCCGTCGATGTTGTCCAAACCGAATGCTTTGGCTAATGCGGCGTTGTCTTGAAACAAATACGCCACGTCAATTGCTGGAGAGACTTTGTCTTTGTATTCGACTTCGGCTTCGGCCAGGGATGAGCCGCAGTCGAGACAGAATTGGACGGGTTTCGCGCCGCGATACAGATAACCGGCTTTGTAGATTTCGCCCAAAGTACGCACGGTGTCGGCTTCGGTTTTGAAATCCATGGTCAGGTAGGGATGGTCCCAGTCGCCCAATACGCCCAAGCGGATGAAGTCTTTTTTCTGGCGGGCAATCTGCTCGGCGGCGTATTCGCGGCACAATTCGCGGAAACGGGCTTTGGGCATGTCTTTGCCGTGCAGCTTTTCGACCATCACTTCAATCGGCAGGCCGTGGCAGTCCCAACCGGGAACATACGGCGCATCGAAACCGGCTTGGGTTTTGCTGCGGATGATGATGTCTTTGAGGATTTTGTTGACCGCGTGACCGATGTGGATGTCGCCGTTGGCATACGGCGGGCCGTCGTGGAGAATGAATTTCGGACGGCCTGCGGCAATTTGGCGCAGTTTTTGATAGCGTTTGAGTTCGTACCAGCTTTTCAGCCAGGCAGGTTCGCGCTTGGCCAGATTGCCGCGCATGGGAAACGGGCTTTCGAGCAGGTTGACGGTTTTGCTGTAATCGGTCATGTCGTGTATCTCGGTTGGAATCAAAATCGGTTTCAGACGGCCTGAAAACTCAGGCCGTCTGAAAAAATATCAAAAGGCTATTGTAGCCGAATTGTGTTGTTTTTATAAGGGGTTTGCATATCGGCTGCTGCGGCGGCGCCAAGCCGTCTGAAAAACGGGCAGAAATGCCGCGGCCGCGTTAAAATACGGCTTTTGAATAGATGGGGCGGATGATGGCTTCCCAATATTATATCGGGCTGATGTCGGGCACGAGCATGGACGGCGCGGATGCGGTATTGATCCGTATGCAGGGTATGCGCTGGCAGGGTGCGCTGGCTCATGCGTTTGTGCCGTTTTCAGACGGCCTGCGCCAGGATTTGCTGGCTCTGCAGGATACGGGCTACAACGAATTGCACCGCAGCGTGATGCTCTCGCAGACCTTGAGCCGCCTGTATGCCGATGTGGTGCGGCAGCTTTTGGACGCAAGCCGTTTGACGCCGGAAGACATTACCGCCATCGGTTGCCACGGCCAAACCGTGCGCCATGCGCCCGAGTGCGGATACAGCGTGCAGCTGGCCGATTTGCCGCTTTTGGCGGAGCTGACGGGGATTTTTACCGTCGGCGATTTCCGCAGCCGCGATTTGGCGGCGGGCGGGCAGGGTGCGCCTTTGGTACCGGCCTTTCATCAGGCCCTGTTTCGCGATGAACAAGCCGCGCGGGTGGTGCTGAACATCGGCGGCATAGCCAATATCAGCGTGCTGCCGCCGCAGGGCGACGCGTTCGGCTTCGATACCGGCCCGGGCAATATGTTGATGGACGCGTGGATGCAGCATATCTGGCAGCTGCCTTACGATTGCAACGGTGAAAAAGCCGCGCAGGGCACGCTGCTGCCCGATTTGCTGGCCGCTCTGCTCGACCACCCGTATTTCAGTCAGCCTTATCCGAAAAGCACCGGACGCGAGCTGTTTTCACTGGAATGGCTGCGGAGCCGCTTACAGGGCGGGGAAAAGCCGGAAGACGTGTTGCAGACGCTGCTGCACTATACCGCGCAGACCGTATTCGATGCCACGATGGCCGCCGCGCCCGATGTGCGCGATATTTATGTGTGCGGCGGCGGCATTCAAAACGGCGCGCTGATGCAGGTATTGGCGCATTATTTTGCCGACCGGGGCGTGCGCCTGCACAGTACCGCCGCGCTCGACCTCGACCCGCAGCAGGTGGAAGCGGCCGCGTTCGGCTGGCTGGCGGCCTGCTGGGTCAACCGTATGCCGGGCAACCCCCACCGCGCCACCGGCGCAGCCAAGCCGTGTATTTTGGGCGCGGGGCATTATGCGTAGTGTTGGGGGCGTTTCAAACAGAAAATCATCAAGCAAGGCCGTCTGAATACGCCGACGACGCTCAGTCGCCGGGGTTTCAGACGGCCTTTTGGTTTTGCGGCGCAGGCCGGCGGCAATCCGTGATACAATCCGCGCTTGTGGTTCGCAAACCTCCCACATTAAAAAACTAAGGAAACCCCATGTCCCGCAATCAGCAAGAGCTCGAAGGCATCACGCTTTTGGGCAATCAAAACACGCATTATCCCGATAACTATGCCCCGGGCGTATTGGAAGCGTTCGACAACAAACACCCCGGCAACGACTATTTCGTCACATTCATCTGCCCGGAGTTCACCAGCCTCTGCCCGATGACGGGGCAGCCCGATTTTGCCACCATCTATATCCGCTATATCCCGGATGTGAAAATGGTGGAGAGCAAATCGCTGAAACTCTATCTCTTCAGCTTCCGCAACCACGGCGATTTTCATGAAGACTGCGTCAACATCATCATGAAAGACCTGATTGCGCTGATGAATCCCAAATACATCGAAGTGTATGGCGACTTTACGCCGCGCGGCGGCATTGCCATCCATCCTTTTGCCAACTACGGCCGCAAAGATACCGAGTTTGAAGCCTTGGCGCGCAAACGCCTGTTTGAACACGATATGCAGTAAGCCTTTCCTGCGCCCGGCCGTACCTGCGGCGGCGTGCGCCTGCCCGTATCCCGAATATTTCCTATTCTCGAATACCTGTTTTCAGACGGCCTGTTGGCCGAAAATTTTGCAAAAAAGCTGAGACATTCAGGCCGTCATTAGCTGCGCAGCGGACTTGCGCAGCTAATGACGGTTGAGGGATTTTCAATATTTTTATAAAGGTCTTCTCAGGCCGTCTGAAAAACCGTTCCCGAAAGCAGAACTATGTACCGTTTTACCCCCGCGCAGCAGCGCAAAGCCTTGTTTTGTCTGGTGTTGTTCCATATTCTGATTATCGCGTCCAGCAATTATCTGGTGCAGTTTCCCTTTGATATTTACGGCGTGCACACCACCTGGGGCGCGTTTACCTTTCCGTTTATCTTTTTGGCCACGGATTTGACCGTGCGTATTTTCGGGCCGTCGCTGGCGCGGCGGATTATTTTCCGGGTGATGTTTCCCGCGCTGGCCTTGTCGTATGCCGTATCGGTGCTGTTCAGCAACGGCAGTTGGACGGGCTGGGCATCGCTCGGCGCGTGGAATGCGTTTGTCGGCCGGATTGCGCTGGCGAGCTTTGCCGCTTACGCGCTCGGGCAGCTTTTGGATATTTTCGTCTTCGCCCGTTTGCGTCGCATGAAATCCTGGTGGGTTGCGCCCACGGCTTCAACTTTTTTGGGCAACGCTTTGGATACGCTGGTGTTTTTCGCCGTGGCGTTCCACGCGGGCAGCGATGCGTTTATGGCCGCGCATTGGCCGGAAATCGCCTTTGTGGATTATCTGTTTAAGCTGGCCGTCTGCACGCTGTTTTTCCTGCCCGCTTACGGCGTGGTGCTGAATATTCTGACGCGGAAGCTGACGGATTTGGATGCGTCCGAACAGGACGCGGCAGGGCAGGAAGCGGCGGGTTAAGTCCTGCTGTTTGCCTGAAGATGTTTTCTGATAAAAAAGCCGTCTGAAAAACACGCATCATGCGTTTTTCAGACGGCTTTTTTGACACTCCGGCTGCGGCGCGGCTTTCATGGCTGCTCGGTGCGGCAGATGGAGGGCAGGTAGATGTTGTCGAGACGGGATGTGCAAACCCATTCGATGCTGGAATTGGGGGTGATGGTGGCATCGTCGGCTTCGGCACCGACGGCCATGGCGGCTTGCGGCTGCTCAGTATCGGCGCTTTCTTGGGCGCTGCCGATATCGGCTTGCAGACGCGCGGTGGGGCGCGGCGCGGCGGCGGCAAATAAGGCGGGGGCTTGGTCGTTGCCCGGGGTGACTTTGGCGGGGTAATGGGCGGTCAATACCAGCTCATGTCCGGCAATGGGGGCGACGGCGCTGCTGTTGAAACGGGCGACGATGGTGTTTTTGTCTTGAATGTAAACGGTATCGATGTAGCGGCTGCTGAAATTGCGGGATTCTAAGTCGATAAATTCGCGGCCGGTTTCGGCATAGCCCTGCTCGATCTGCCGGCGCAGCGGCGCCAATGCAATCATCGCCTCGCTGACTTGCGCGCGGGCGATATAAATCCGGTAGGAGGGTATGGCGACGGCAGCCAGCACCCCGATAATGGCCAATGCAACGGTAAGCTCGATGATTGTAAAGCCGTAGGGGCGGGCCGGTTTTCCGCCTGTGCGAAAAATCATGGGTGGTCCCGGTGGTAATGTGGGGGGGTGGGCGCGGCGGCCCGTTTTATGCGGGCAGCGGCACGGCCCTGTTATGATTATATATTTTATATGCGCCGGTTGTAAAAAGAGCCTAAACGATGTGTTTAGGCTCTTTTAATATTTGGTGGGTCGTGAAGGATTCGAACCTTCGACCAACGGATTAAAAGTCCGCTGCTCTACCAGCTGAGCTAACGACCCGACAAGCCCTGCATTATATAGAGCCGCTTTTTCTGCGTCAACCGTTTAGGTGGAAAATTACGGCGTGTCGGCGGTATTTTTAAATAATATTCTGTTTTTAAATATGATTTATTTTGTATAGTGAATTCGAATAAAAAATCTACGGCGTTGGCTGCGCCTTGTATCTTTCTTATTTGAATCCACTATAAAAAGGCCGTCTGAAAATACGCTTTTCAGACGGCCTTTTGCGGCATTTAGCCTGTGAGCTGCTTGGTAATCAGCTTTTTCAGCGGCGGGAAGTTGTTGCTGGCACGCAATACCAGGCCGCGCAGCAGCTTGGCGGGCGCGGTTTCGTTGGTAAAGAGCTTCAGCAGCATATTGGTGCCGTGATACAGCGGCTGGGCGTGGAGCATGTGTTTGCTGTTGTATTTTTCCAGCAGCGATGCGGCGCCGATGTCTTGGCCGCGCTGCGCGGCTTCGGTTACGAGCTTGGCCAGGGTGTCGGCGCTGGAGAGACCGAGGTTGAAGCCGTGCGCGGTAACGGGGTGCATGCCGACGGCGGCATCGCCGATCAGGGCGCTGCGTTTGCCGTAGAAGCGTTGGGCAATCATGCCGACCAGCGGGTAATTGTGGAAGCTGCTGACCACTTCCATATCGCCCAAGCGGCCTTTGAGCTGGGATTTAACCAGCGCGGCCAGCTCTTCGTTGCTCAGGCTTTGAATGCTGTCGGCCTGGTCGGTATCCACGGTAATCACGGTATTGGTGATGTATTCTTCCAGCGGCAGCAGGGCGATGGTGCGGCCGTAATGGAAGCACTCGTAGGCGGTATGCTGGTTGGAAAGGGTGTGCTTCATGCGGCCGACAAACATGGTACGGCTGTAATCGTGCATATCGGAGGAGATGCCGAGCTGGCGGCGGGTTTGCGAGAAGCGGCTGTCGGCGGCCAGCAGCAGGCGGCTGCGGAGGATGTCGCTGTTGGCCAGCACCACTTCCGCGCCGTCGTCGTGGGTTTTCACTTCTTTGACGGCGGTGTCGGCCAAAATGGTGATGTTGTCCAGCTTGGCTACGGCTTCGTAGGCGGCTTTGCGGATATTGTGGTTGGAAATCAGATAGCCCAGGCAGTCGGCCGGCTCGCCGCGCGCTTCGGTGGGTTGGGGGAAGTGCAGCTGGTAATCGGATTGGCCGTTTAACACTTTGGCATCGCGCAGGGGGTAGATTTCCTCAGGGGCAACCAGGTCCCACATGCCCAGGCGCTGCATGATTTCGCGCGACATGTGCGTCAGGGCGATTTCCCGGCCGTCGTAAGGCGGATTTTGCAACACGCTCAGCGGGCTGCGCTCAATCAGCGTCACCGACAGGCCGCTGCCGGCCACGGCTGCTGCAAAACTCAGGCCGGCAGGGCCTGCGCCGACAACGAGAATATCACTGTGTAAGCTCATGAGGTATCCTTTACGGGGTCAAATGGGGCGGATGCCGCCGCCTGATGCGGCATTCGGACAGCTGTATAGTGTACTGCTTTTCGATGCAGTCGGGTTTATCCGCAGATATTGATTGATTATAGCAAACTATATCATAGCGCAAAACTAAAATATGCAAAGCAGATGCGTGTTTACACGGCTTGATGGCAGATAGGAAAAAACCCGCATATTGCTATGCGGGTTTTATATGGGGTGGCTAATGGGGCTCGAACCCACGACAACCGGAATCACAATCCGGGGCTCTACCAACTGAGCTATAGCCACCGTAAACTTTTTGGCACGCCCGACAGGAATCGAACCTGTAACCCCCGACTTAGAAGGTCGGTGCTCTATCCGGTTGAGCTACGGGCGCTCATGCCGTTTCGTACCAAATAAACTGGTGGTCGGGGCGGTGGGATTCGAACTCACGACCCTCTGCTCCCAAAGCAGATGCGCTAACCAGGCTGCGCTACGCCCCGACTTGAAGAACCGAATTTTAATGACGGGGTGGGGCGAAGTCAAGCCGTGCGGCGGAAAAAATCCCGATAAAAAACTATCTGATTATTTTTATTCGGAATTTATTTTAACGCAAATGCGTGGCGGCGTGTGAAAAAGCCGTCTGAAAAATAAAATCTGTGAATGTTTTTTGTAAAAATGTTAAAATATCACAGATTTTATTCTTATTCCATCTTAAATTTTCCATCTTTATTTTCAAACAGAGAACGCTATGACCGCCCAATTAATCAATGGTAAAGAAATCGCTCAACAACGCCTGGCCAAAGTCGCCGAAGCCGTGGAAAAGCGTGCCGCCGCCGGCTTGCGTAAGCCTTGCCTGGCCGTGGTATTGGTGGGTGATGACCCCGCCAGCGCAGTGTATGTCCGCAACAAAAAACTCGCCTGCCAAAAATCCGGCATCGAATCGCTGTCTTACGAGCTGCCCGCCGCGACAACGCAGGAGGAGCTGCTGGCGCTGGTGGAAGATTTGAACGGCAATCCGCAGGTGGACGGCATTTTGGTGCAGCTGCCTCTGCCGAAACATATCGACAGCCAAGCGGTATTGGAAACCATTTTGCCGCATAAAGATGTGGACGGCTTCCACCCTTACAACGTCGGCCGCTTGGTCGTCAAAATGCCGCTGATGCGTCCGTGTACACCCAAAGGCGTGATGACGCTGCTGGAAAGCTGCGGCATCGATCCGAAAGGCAAAAAAGCCGTGGTGGTGGGCGCGTCCAATATCGTCGGCCGCCCGCAGGCGCTGGAGCTGCTGCTGGCGCGTGCAACGGTCACGGTGTGCCACAGTGCCACGCAAAATTTGGCGGAAGAAGTGGCGCAGGCCGATATTCTGGTGGTCGGCGTGGGCATTCCGAACTTTGTGAAAGGCGAATGGATTAAGCCGGGCGCGGTGGTGATTGACGTGGGCATCAACCGTCTGGACGACGGCAGCCTGTGCGGCGATGTGGAATTTGAAGCCGCCAAAGCGCGCGCGGGCATGATTACCCCGGTGCCCGGCGGTGTCGGCCCGATGACCATTGCCACGCTGCTGGAAAATACCCTGCACGCGGCAGAATTGCATGATTGAGCGTGTGCGATGAAGTCTGCATGATGTGCAGGTAAAAAAGGCCGTCTGAAAATATCGGATTTTCAGACGGCCTTTTTAATGTCTAAAGCGGTTTTGCAAGGTTAAGCGCTTTATCGGCCGCTTTATTCGTCGGCAATCTCGGGGCGGCTGCCGCGCACATCGCCGCTTTTTTCTTTGTGTTTCAACACCGCACGGTCGAGTTTGTCCATCAACACGTCGATGGCGGCATACATGTCTTGGCCGGTGGCTTCGACGTGCAGGTCTTTACCGGCCAGGTGGGCGTCGGCTTCGACTTTGTGTTCGATTTTTTCGACGGAGAGTGTAATGGCCACGGAAATCAGGTTGGCGGCATGGCGGTTGATGCGCTCCAGCTTGTCGGCTGCGTAGCTTTTGATGGCGTCGGTAACGTCAAAATTCAGACCGGTGATTTTCAGGTTCATAATGCACTCCTTCGTGGGATAAATCCGTGGGAACGGATGGGAAATGCGCCGTCATCTGCCCGTTTTGCGTTTGTGGGCGGGCGGGATGTCCAGCAGCTCGCGGTATTTGGCTACGGTGCGGCGGGCGATGGTAATGCCTTGCTGCTTTAATAGCTGCACCAGTGTTTCATCGGAGTAGGGTTTGCGGCCGTCTTCGTTTTCGACCAGCTGGGCAATCACGGCTTTGGCGGCTTCCTGGCTGACTTTTTCGCCGTCTTCGTCGCTGTTGACTGCCTGTGTGAAAAAGTAGCGTAACGCAAACAGCCCGCGCGGGCAAGCTAAATATTTTTGGTTGGCGGCGCGCGAAACCGTGCTTTCGGCCAGTCCGAGCTCGGCGGCGGCGTCTTTGAGCAGCATGGGGCTGAGACCGATTTCGCCGAAGATGAAGAAATCTTCCTGCCGGGCGACGATGTATTCGGCCAGCCGCAATACGGTGTTGCGGCGCAGGGCGATGCTGTCGATTTTCTGCCGCGCTTCGGCCAGCTTTTCTTTCCACTCGGGCGATTCGTTGCCGGTTTCTTTAAACAGGGCGCAGTATTCCTGATTCAGGCGGATTTGCGGCAGGGCGGCTTCGTTGCTGCTGACTTTCCAGCCGTCTTTGGTTTCTCTGACCCATACGTCGGGGCGGATGTAGGCGGTCGGTTCTTGGGTGGCGAAGCCGTAGGCGGGATAGGGGTTGAGCGCGGCAATCAGTTTGAGCGCGGTTTCGATGGTTTCCGGCTCGGCTTGGGGGAAGTGTTTACGGAAGCGTTGGATGTTTTGGGCGCGGTTTTTGCCCAGTTCGTCGAAGTGGTTCTGTATCAGGCGGGCGGCCAGTTGGCGGGCGGGGGATGCGGGCAGGCGCATGAGTTGGAGCAGCAGGGATTCGGTCAGGCCGGAGGCGGCCACGCCAGGCGGGTCGAAGGCCTGTAGGGCGTCAACGGCCTGCTGGATGCCGTCTTCGTCGAGCATCCATTCCAAAGGGGTATGTTCGAGAATGTCGGCGGGCTGCTCGGTGAGATAGCCCTGTTCGTCGAGAAAGTCGATGAGAATGTGCACCAGCGCGGCTTCCTGCGCCGACAGGGGGTGTTCGCAGACTTGCGCGTGCAGATAGCTGTAGAAATCTTCTTTGCCGGCCACGTTGAGCAGCGCGTCTTCGGCTTCTTCACCGCCGATTTGGTGGGGATAAAGGGTGTGGGCAAAGGGTGAATCGGCTGCTTCGTCGGCTTCGATACGCTCCAGCAGGGGGTTGTCCTGCAGCCAGTCTTCCACCTCGCGCTCCAAGTCTATGCCCGGCAGCTGCAGGATACGCAGGGCTTGATGCAGATGCTGGTTGAGCTGCTGCGATTGTTTGAGTTTGAGGTTGAAGCGTGGGTTCATGGCCGGGTTGTGTCGGGTTCGGGGCGGAGGCCGTCTGAAAACGGGCGGCCGGCAAGGCGGGGCGTCAGTATTTGAAGTTTTCGCCCAAGTAAACCGAGCGCACCTGCTCGTTTTCCACCAGCTCCTGCGGTTTGCCGGAGGCGAGTACCGTACCGTCGCTGATGATGTAGGCGCGGTCGCAGATGCTGAGCGTTTCGCGCACGTTGTGGTCGGTAATCAAGACGCCGATGCCGCGCGATTTGAGAAATTCGATGATTTTCTGAATGTCGATGACGGCAATCGGATCAACGCCGGCAAACGGCTCGTCCAGCAGGATAAAGCGCGGTTTCATGGCCAGCACACGGGCGATTTCGACGCGGCGCCGCTCGCCGCCGGAGAGGGCGGGCGCGGGGCTGTGGCGCAGGCGCTCGATATTGAGGTCGGCCAGCAGCTTTTCGATTTCCTGGTCGATGCCGCTTTTGTCGGGCAGACAGATTTCCAAAATGGCGCGGATGTTTTGCTCCACCGTCATTTTGCGGAAAATCGATGCTTCCTGCGGCAGGTAGCCGACGCCGAGACGGGCGCGCTCGTGGATGGGCAGGTGGCGCAGCTCTTGGCCGTCGAGGGTGACGCTGCCGGCATCGGCGGCAATGAGGCCGACAATCATGTAGAAGCTGGTGGTTTTGCCGGCGCCGTTCGGCCCCAGCAGGCCGATGACTTCGCCGCTTTCGATTTCAAGCGAGAAGTTTTTGACGACTTGGCGTTTCTTGAAGCTTTTTTGCAGGTTTTGCGCGACAAGGCGGCTGGTGTGTGCGGTCATGTGCGGGGCTTTGTGTGGGGCGGGCGTACCCGCCGCAGGGGTTGCGGAATAAGGCTTTATTTTTTACCGGCGGTAGAGGGCTGAATCACCACGCTGACGCGGCCAGATTTGGCGGCGGATTGGGTGCCGCCGGTTTTGGACGGGCCGGCGATGGTATAAACCTCGGTGCGGGTGTTGTAGGTGATGACCGAGCCTTCGGCCACGTCGCCGCCGCGTTCGACGCGGGCGTTGCCGGTGAGTACGGCTACGCCGGATGCGGAGGCGTAGTCAACGCGGTTGCCGCGGCCTTTGACGATGCCTTTGTTGTCGTCCAGCGTTTGGCTGAAGCGCACGGGGGTGCCGGTGGCCTGCATGGTCTGCTCGCCTTTGTCGTTGCGCGATACGGTGACGGACGCGGCGTTGATGTTGAGCGTGCCTTGCCGGATGATGACGTTGCCGCTGAAGGTGGTGGTTTGGTTGGCCTGGTCGAGCGTGCCCTGGTCAGCTTCGATTTGAATCGGCTGCTGGCTGTCGCTTTTGAGGGCGTAGGCGGGCGCGCAGGCGAGGGCGAAGGCGAGTGCGGCGGCTTTAAAGGGTTTTGACATCATAAATCGTGGCTTTCACTCTGGAAGGTAAGGTCAGCAGACCTTTTTCGTGGTCGTAAGTCATGCCCACCGAGGAGCCGCTGGAGCGGCCGTATTCGAAATTTACGGGCGCATCGGTTCGGGCGTGGCGGGTTTCGGTATCGACGTGCAGCGTGTCGGTGCGGACGATGCCGGCCGGGCGGTCGCTGTCGGCGGATTTGGTCATCACAACCTGCCCGTCGAACTGGATGGTTTTATCGTCGGTATGGTAGGCGGCGCGGCGCGAGTCCACTTGGTAGAGCAGGCTGCCTTCCTGATAAACCAGCAGCTGCGGGGTGTCGAAATGGACTTCTTTGCTCTCGGGCAGCTGCCAGGCGGTGTCGGCGGTCAGGTGCTCTTTCAGACGGCCTGCGTCGTCGAAGTGGCGGCCGTCTATGCCCTGCATGGCGTATTGCGGCTCATGCGGGTTGAGTTTGACTTCTTCGGTTTGGATTTCGCTGATGCGCCCCAGCCAGGCGGAGAGGCCGCCCAGCGCCACGGCCAGTATCAGCGGAAACGCGATGCCGTATCGCCAGCGTATTTTCATTTCACATACTCTTGCAGGGCAGGCTCAAGCGTTCCTTGTGCCTGCATAATCAAATCGCATACTTCGCGTACCGCGCCTTTGCCGGCGGGGCGGCGGGTGATGTAGGCGGCGTGCTGCTGCGTAAACCAATGGGCTTCGGGGACGGCAACGGGCAGGCCGCAGCGCACCATGACGGGCAAGTCCACTACGTCGTCGCCCACAAAGGCGCATTCGTGCGCTTCGACACCGGCCTGCGCGCGCAATTCGGCATAGGCGGCGCGCTTGTCGTGTATGCCTTTGAAATAGTGGGCGATGCCGAGCTGCTTGACCCGCAATCCGACCGACGGCGCGTCGCGGCCGGTGATAATCGCGGTTTGCACGCCGGATGCCTGCAGCATTTTCAGGCCGTGGCCGTCGAGGGTGTGGAAGGATTTGACTTCCTCGCCGTTGTCGCGGATGTAGATGCGGCCGTCGGTGAGTACGCCGTCCACATCGAGTATCAGCAGCTTGATTTTTTCGGCACGGGCCTGTAATTCGGGTGTCAGGGTTTGCATGGGAAATATCCTGTTTTTCAGACGGCATTTTAGCATGTTCGCTCACAAAGGCCGTCTGAAAATGTAAAAATATAGTCGAATAAAAGGAGAATGAGACAAGGCGGCAAGCCGCAGGCATACGGTAAGGCGCAGCCACGCCGTATCATTCTTCTTTTAAATGACTATAACCGGTGCTGTGCGCGGCGGAAGGTTCAAATATTGTCATCGGGGCGGTTTTTCAATACCGCGCCCAGCGCCTGCAGCTGCGCCAGCATTACGTCCCAGGCTTCGTCGAGCAGGGCGCAGGCCGCGCCTTCCGCTTTGATGCCCAGCTCGATATACGGCGCGGTGCGCGTGCCGTCGGGGCGGGCGACGCCCACGCTAGGCAGGCTGAAGGTGCGGATGCCGGGATATTGCGCTTCCAGTGCCTCCATCAGCGGCGTGATGCGTGATTCGGGCTGGTCGGCCACGAATATTTGCCGCAGGCCGCGTTCGGTTTGGTTGAAACGGTCGGCGTAGTAGGTGTCGAGCACCCATTGCGCCATCGGATGCGCCATCACGGGAAAGCCGGGGAAGAAGTAATGTCCGTTGATGGAAAAGCCGGCAATGCTGTTGAACGGATTGGGCACTAAATCCGCGCCGGCGGGGAAATCCGCCATTTTCAGGCGCTGGGCGTGTTCGGGCGAATCCAGCGGTTCGCCGCGCCCCGAGGTTACGCCGTCAATCAGTTTGGCCGCTTCGGGATGGCGGACGACGGGTAAACCCAAGGCCGCCGCCGCTGCTTGGCGGGTGTGGTCGTCGGGTGTGGCGCCGATGCCGCCGGTGACAAACGTCGGCAGGCCGTCTGAAAAACTGCGGCGCAGCTGTTTTTCCAGCAGGGCGGGTTCGTCGGGCAGATACTGCACCTGATTGAGCTTGAGGCCGTGCTGCTCCAGCAGCGTTTTGAAAAACGTAAAATGCGCGTCGCTGCGGCTGCCGTGCAGGATTTCGTCGCCGATAATGATGAGGTTGAATGCGGTGTTCATAATATAGAGCCGTTTGATTGGGGTGGAAGCGGGGCGGGTGCGTGCCGATGCCGTCTGAAAAAGCGCGTATGCTTCTGCGCCCCGCCTAGCGGATTGTCAACGATTTCATTATAATAACTCTTTTCCCGTCTTCCTCATATATGCGGGGATGCTCCCGCCCGATTGAGCCGCCGGATGTGCATTGTTTCCGCGCGCGCGGGCATGACGGCAAACCGCGATCAGCCAAGGATTTCCCATGAGTCAAAACCATACCATTCTGCAATCCCTGCCCGTCGGCCACCGCGTCGGCATCGCCTTCTCCGGCGGCCTTGATACTTCCGCCGCGCTGCTGTGGATGAAACTCAAAGGCGCGCTGCCCTATGCCTACACCGCCAATCTCGGCCAGCCTGACGAAGACGATTACAACGCCATTCCGAAAAAAGCCTTGGAATACGGCGCAGAACAGGCACGCTTGATTGATTGCCGCGCACAATTGGCGCACGAAGGCATCGCCGCCATCCAATGCGGTGCGTTCCACGTATCCACCGGCGGCATCGCCTATTTCAATACCACGCCTTTAGGCCGCGCCGTGACCGGCACCATGCTGGTTTCCGCCATGAAAGAAGACGACGTCAACATCTGGGGCGACGGCTCGACCTACAAAGGCAATGACATCGAGCGTTTCTACCGCTACGGCCTGCTGACCAACCCCGCTTTGCGCATTTACAAACCCTGGCTCGACCAGCAGTTCATCGACGAACTCGGCGGCCGCCACGAAATGAGCGAATTTCTGATTGCCAACGGCTTCAACTACAAAATGTCGGTTGAAAAAGCCTACTCCACCGATTCCAATATGCTTGGAGCCACCCACGAAGCCAAAGATTTGGAATTCTTGAACACCGGCATCAACATTGTGAAACCGATTATGGGCGTGGCCTTCTGGGACGAAAACGTCGAAGTGAAAGCCGAAGAAGTGACCGTGCGCTTTGAAGAAGGCGTGCCGGTCGCCCTGAACGGCGTGGAATACAGCGACCCGGTAGAACTCTTCCTCGAAGCCAACCGCATCGGCGGCCGCCACGGCTTGGGTATGAGCGACCAAATCGAAAACCGCATCATCGAAGCCAAATCGCGCGGCATTTACGAAGCCCCGGGCATGGCCTTGTTCCACATCGCCTATGAGCGTTTGGTGACCGGCATCCACAACGAAGACACCATCGAGCAATACCGCATCAACGGCCTGCGCCTCGGCCGCCTGCTCTATCAAGGCCGCTGGTTCGACAGCCAGGCACTGATGTTGCGCGAAACCGCCCAACGCTGGGTGGCCAAAGCCGTCACCGGCGAAGTGACCTTAGAGCTGCGCCGTGGTAACGACTACTCGATTCTGAACACCGAATCGCCCAACCTGACCTACCAGCCGGAGCGTTTGAGCATGGAAAAAGTGGAAGACGCCGCCTTTACCCCGCTCGACCGCATCGGCCAGCTGACCATGCGTAATCTGGACATCACGGACACCCGCGCCAAACTGGGCATCTACTCGCAAAGCGGCCTGCTGGCTCTGGGCGAAGGCTCGGTATTGCCGCAGCTGGGTCATAAAAAATAATTTGTCGCGCAGATTAGTCTGCGCCATGCCGTCTGAAAAATGCCTGTTGGGAACGGGTGTTTTTCAGACGGCTTTTTTTTTGCGGTGTGGGTTTTTGGGGTGGGTGGT
This sequence comes from Bergeriella denitrificans NBRC 102155, assembly GCF_001592185.1. Lineage (GTDB taxonomy): Bacteria > Pseudomonadota > Gammaproteobacteria > Burkholderiales > Neisseriaceae > Neisseria > Neisseria denitrificans. The sequence continues at coordinate 116 of NZ_BCWL01000014.1, read as the reverse complement.
TGGGAATGGGGGTGGTGCAATTGCTAAACAGTCGAAATGTGTCAGTTGTGCTTAGTTCGGTAGTGGCAAGGTTTGTCAGTCGTTACACGAGAGGGTTATATCAGTAGCAGTAGGTC
>NZ_BCWL01000013.1 GCF_001592185.1 Bergeriella denitrificans NBRC 102155 | reverse complement strand
TTGCGGCAAAGCGACGGGCAGGGATGCCCGTCCTACGGCTGCAATTTTGGACAGGCTTCTGAAACGCTCGGCTTCTGGATTCCCGCCTGTGCGGGGAAAACAAAGCGGACTTGCGAAGCTAATGACGTTGGAAAGGGTTCTGACATTTTTAGAAAGTTCACCATACAGCTGCCGCGAATAAAAAAAGCCGTCTGAAAATCCACATTTTCAGACGGCCTGATACTTTTCCTAAATCTGCCTAATCCAACAACGCATCCACAAAGGCCCGCGCACCAAACGGGCGCAAGTCGTCGATACCCTCGCCCACACCGATATAGCGCACCGGAATCGGACGGTCGGAGGCCAAGGCCGCCAGCACACCGCCTTTGGCCGTGCCGTCGAGTTTGGTCACAATCAGGCCGGTCAGCCCCAGCGCATCGTCAAACGCCCTCACCTGGTTAACCGCGTTTTGGCCGATATTGGCATCGAGTACCACGATGATTTCGTGCGGCGCGTCGGGCATGGCTTTTTGCAGCACGCGCTTCACTTTCTTGATTTCCTCCATCAAATGCAGCTGGGTCGGCAGCCGTCCGGCGGTATCCGCCAGCACCACGTCGATACCGCGCGCTTTGGCCGCCTGCACCGCATCGAAGCACACCGCCGCCGAATCGCCCGTAGATTGCGAAATCACGGTAACGCCGTTGCGCTCGCCCCATTCCTGCAACTGCTCGCGCGCCGCCGCGCGGAAGGTGTCGCCCGCCGCCAGCAACACGGATTTGCCTTGCGATTGGAAATATTTCGCCAGCTTGCCGATGGACGTGGTTTTACCCGCACCGTTAATCCCTGCCAGCATAATCACAAACGGCTCATTGGTTTGCGGCAACACCAGCGGTTGCTCCAGCGGCTTGATTAAGTCGTAAACCGCCTCTTTCAACGCGCCGCGCAATTCTTCGCCGTCTTTCAAACCTTTGAACGATACGCGGTTGCGCACGTCTTTCATCAGATACTCGGTCGCTTCCATGCCCATGTCGCTGGTAATCAAAACCGTTTCCAGCTCTTCGTACAAATCCTCGTCGATTTTGCCGCCACCGAATACACCCGCCAGCGATTTGGCCATTTTATCGCGGGATTTGCTCAAACCCTGCTTCAAACGCGCCGCCCAACCGGGCTTGGGCGCGGATTCCGGTTCCGGAGCAACTTCGGGGGCGGTAGCCGTCACAGCAGCGGGTACGGCTTCCGTGTTTGCCGTTTCCGCTTCGGTTTCAGCGGCTTCTTCAGACGGCTGCTCCGCCCCAATATCGCTGCTTTCCGCTTCTTCGCGGGTTCCCGCTTCCCTGATTTCAAACGGCTGTGCGGCAGCAGATACGGTTTCTGCCTCTTCGGCAACAACCACGGTTTCCGCCGCCGCAACTTGTTCTGCGGATTCAATCTTTTCAGACGGCTGTTCCGTTTCAGCAGTTTCTGCAACGAATGTTTCAGGCGCAACGCTTTCGGTTGCAACCGCTTCAACAACCGCTGCGGTGTCTGCTTCCTCTGCAAGCGGTGTTTCAGTTGTCAGGCTTTCTGTTTCCGTACCATCCTTTTCAGACGGCTGTTCCGTTGTTGCTGCGGTAGCGGCCTCAACCACGCTTTCTTCAACAGTTTCCGCTGCGGCCTGTTCTGCGGTGGCCTCAATAACGGCTTCCAGGCCGTCTGAAGGTTCGGACGGCTCGGCTGCAGCGTTTTCTACCGCTTCCGCCACATTTTCGATAACGGCTTCGTTATCCTGCGCAAGTGCCGTTTCTGTAGCTTGTACTTCCGTTTCGGCCTCGGCAGCCGTTTCAGACGGCTGTCCGGTCTGCTCAAGCGTTTCCACTGCTTCAACGGTTTCAACACTTGTTTCAGACGGCTGCTCCGCGCTTGCTTCTGTTTCTGCGGTTTCTACGGGCGTGGCGGCTTCCGGTGCTTGCGCCTCATCTTTTTTCTTGCGGCGGAAAAAATCAAAAAAAGCCATGCGGTTTCCTTTATTATCGGTATCGTTCGAATGCGGCTATTGTAGCGTATTTTCCGGCAAAAAAGGCCGTCTGAAATCACCTCCTTTCCGCCGCCCGCACCGCACCGGCGGGATTAAGGCCGCAAGCGGGCGCGGTTTTGCTACAATATCCGCCTTTACGATTGTTTTTCAAAAGGCCGTCTGAAATGTCCAAACCCGTTTCTCCGATGATGCAGCAGTATCTCGGCATTAAAGCCGACCATCAGGACAAGCTCCTGTTTTACCGTATGGGTGATTTTTACGAGCTGTTTTTCGATGATGCGGTGGAGGCGGCGAAGTTGTTGGACATTACGCTGACCACGCGCGGGCAGGTGGGGGGCGAGCCGGTGAAGATGGCGGGTGTGCCGTTTCACGCGGCGGAGCAGTATTTGGCGCGGCTGGTGAAGATGGGCAAAAGTGTGGCGATTTGCGAGCAGGTGGGCGAAGTCGGTGCGGGAAAAGGGCCGGTGGAGCGCAAGGTGGTGCGGATTGTGACGCCGGGTACGCTCACGGATTCGGCGTTTTTGGAAGATAAGGAAACCAACCGTATTGTGGCGGTGAATGCGGATAAAAAGCAAATCGGTTTGGCGTGGGCTTCGCTGCAAAGCGGTGAATTTAAAGCCAAAATCGTGCCGTCTGAAAAACTGGCCGATGAATTGGCGCGTTTGCAGGCGGCGGAGGTTTTGTTGGCCGACGGCAAAAACCTGCCGCAGTTTCAGACGGCCTCGGGCCATGTCACGCGCCTGAACGGGTGGCAGTTTGCCGCGGATACCGCTGAAAAGCTGCTGACGGAGTATTTCGGCTGCCAAGATTTGCGCGGCTTCGGTTTGGACAGGTCGGAACACGCGGCGGCCGTCGGTGCGGCGGGGGCGTTGTTAAACTATATCCGCCTCACGCAAAATTTAATGCCGCAGCACCTCGACGGCCTCTCGCTGGAAACGGAAAGCCAGTATGTCGGTATGGACGCGGCCACGCGCCGCAATCTGGAAATTACTCAGACTTTGAGCGGCAAAAAAGCGCCGACGCTGTTTTCCTGCCTCGACGACTGCGCTACGCATATGGGCAGCCGCCTCTTGGCTTTGTGGCTGCACCATCCGCTGCGCAACCGCAGCCATATCCGCGCCCGCCAAGAAGCTGTGGCTGCTTTGCAAAACCAGTTTGAAACGCTGCAAGGCCGTCTGAAAAACATTGCCGACATCGAGCGGATTGCGGCGCGGATTGCGGTGGGCAGCGCCCGTCCGCGCGATTTGGCGGCTTTGCGCGACAGTTTGCACGAGCTGGCGCGGATTGGGTTATCCTCAGGTGAAAGCAGCTTATTGGAAACGCTGCAACGGGTGTTTCCCGGCAATCTGCCGCTGGCGGAGAAGCTGACCGCCGCCATCATGCCCGAGCCGTCGGTGTGGCTGAAAGACGGCGGCGTGATGAACGACGGTTTCCATGCGGAGCTTGACGAACTGCGCCACATCCAAAACCACGGCGACGAGTTTCTGCTGGCGCTGGAGGCGCGCGAGCGGGAACGCACGGGCTTGTCCACCTTGAAAGTCGAGTTCAACCGCGTACACGGCTTTTACATCGAGCTTTCCAAAGTGCAGGCCGAACAGGCACCCGCCGACTACCAGCGCCGCCAAACGCTGAAAAACGCCGAGCGTTTCATCACGCCGGAATTAAAAACCTTTGAAGACAAAGTGTTGGGCGCGCAAGAACAGGCGCTGGCTTTGGAAAAGCAATTATTCGAAGCCTTGCTGAAAGAGCTTCAGACGGCCTTGCCGCAGTTGCAGCAAACCGCCAAAGCCGCGGCCGCGCTGGACGTATTGTCGGCGTTTGCCCGCCATGCCGCCGAACGCGGTTTCGTGTGTCCCGAGTTTGCCGATTATCCCGTTTTGGCCATTTCAGACGGCCGCCATCCCGTGGTCGAGCAACAGGTGCGCCACTTTACCGCCAACAGTACCGCGTTTGACCACAAACACCGCCTGATGTTGCTCACCGGCCCCAATATGGGCGGCAAATCCACCTACATGCGCCAGGTTGCGCTGATTACCCTGCTGGCGCACACCGGCAGCTTCGTTCCCGCCGCATCCGCCACCATCGGCCCCATCGACCAGATTTTCACCCGCATCGGCGCGAGCGACGATTTGGCTTCCAACCGCTCCACTTTTATGGTGGAAATGAGCGAAACCGCCTACATCCTCCACCACGCCACCGAGCAGTCGCTGGTGCTGATGGACGAAGTCGGCCGCGGCACGTCCACATTCGACGGCCTCGCGCTGGCGCAGGCCATTGCCGAACATTTATTGCAGAAAAACAAATCGTTCAGCCTGTTTGCCACCCATTATTTCGAGCTGACCCGTCTGCCCGAGGCGCACGCGGCCGCCGTGAATATGCATTTGTCGGCATTGGAGCAGGGGCAGGATATCGTGTTTCTGCACCACATCGAGCCCGGTCCCGCCAATAAAAGCTACGGCATCGCCGTCGCCAAACTCGCCGGCCTGCCCGCCCGTGCCTTGAAATCCGCGCAAAAGCATCTGGACGGTTTGGAGCGGCAGGCCGCCGCACAGCAGCCGCAAATGGATATTTTCAGCATCATGCCGTCTGAAAATGATGACGGCGCAGCCGCGCTTGACGATGCGGTTTCAGACGGCCTTGCCGGGCAGCCGCTTCAAAACGAAGTTATCCCCGGCCCGCTTTTAGCCGCGCTGAACGAAGTCAATCCCGACGATTTATCCCCGCGCGAAGCCTTGGATTGGCTGTATAAATTAAAAGGTTTGGTGTAAAAGCGTTGGCGATACAAAAAGGCCGTCTGAAAAACAGGTTTTTCAGACGGCTTTTTTTTAATATTCCCGAATCGGTATCACGCTCAACCGCGCACGCGCTCGATTTTCGCGCCGACGCCGCCGAGTTTTTTCTCGATGTACTCGTAGCCGCGATCAAGGTGGTAGATGCGCTCGACCACGGTTTCGCCGTTGGCAACCAAACCGGCCATCACCAGGCTGGCGGACGCGCGCAAATCGGTGGCCATCACAACGGCGCCGGAAAGCTGCTCCACACCCTGTACAAACGCGGTATTGCCTTCGGTAGTGATGTTCGCGCCCATTCGGTTGAGCTCGGGCACGTGCATAAAGCGGTTTTCAAAAATGGTTTCGACCACGCGGCAACTGCCTTCAGCCACGGCGTTCATCGCCATAAACTGCGCCTGCATATCGGTGGGGAAACCGGGGTGGACGACGGTGCGGATATCTACGGCTTTCGGGCGCTGCTGCATATCGATGCTGATCCAATCGTCACCCGCTTCGATAATCGCGCCCGCTTCGACCAATTTATCCAACACCACTTCCATGGTTTTCGGCGCGGCGTTACGCAGGGTGACTTTGCCGCCGGTCATGGCGACGGCGCACAGGAATGTGCCGGCTTCGATGCGGTCGGGCACGACGCTATGTTCGCAGCCGTGCAGCTCTTTCACGCCTTCAATCGTCATGGTGGACGTACCGATGCCGCTGATTTTCGCGCCCATTTTCACTAAGCATTCGGCCAAATCGACCACTTCCGGCTCGATGGCGCAGTTTTCCAGAATGGTCGTACCCTCGGCCAGTGTGGCGGCCATCAGCAGGTTTTCCGTACCGCCGACAGTCACGACATCCATCGCCACGCGCGTGCCTTTCAGACGGCCTTTGGCTTTCACATAGCCGTGTTCGATGACGATTTCCGCACCCATGGTTTCCAAGCCTTTCAGGTGCTGATCGACCGGGCGCGAGCCGATGGCGCAGCCGCCGGGCAGGCTGACTTGTGCTTCGCCGAAACGCGCCAGCGTCGGGCCGAGTACCAAAATCGATGCGCGCATGGTGCTGACCAGCTCGTAAGGGGCGCAGGTGTTGTTGACCGTACCGCCGTTGATTTCAAACTCGTGGATGTTGTCGGTCAGCACGCGCGCGCCCATGCCTTGCAGCAGCTTTTGCGTGGTTTTCACGTCGGCCAGCATGGGTACGTTTTTCAGGCGCAGCGTGCCGGAAGTGAGTAGGCCGGCACACATCAGCGGCAGGGCGGCATTTTTGGCGCCGGATACGGTGATTTCGCCGTTTAAGGGGCCGTTGGCGGAGATTTTGAGTTTGTCCACAGTGGTTGTTCCAATCAGATTGCACGCGCGGAAATTCCGGCGCAGAAAACATTTTGGGAGAATTATAAGGGATTTTTGCCCGATGATGCAGACGGCAGGCGTTTTTATCGCGAAAAAGCCGTCTGAAATTCAGACGGCTGCGGCTGCCTGTCCGCTCAGGCGCACTTGGCCTTGGCTGCGGCCACCGCTTCGGTCAGGCTTTTGGCGTTGACTTCGCCGGTAATCATCTGACGGTGACCGCATTTGGGCGCTTCCACCAGCGTAAACGGCAGCACGCCGGCCTCATTGCCGAAGGCTTTCATAAACGGGCGGCTGCTTTTGCCGGTATAACGCCAAATCGGATAGCTCACCGGCGTCTGCTTCAAAAAGCTGCCGATGTTTTCCCGCGTATCCAAAGCAATGCCGACCATATCCACGCTGCCCTTAGCCTGCTCTTTGTACCAAGCCGACATTTCCGGCATTTCCTTGCGACAGGGTTTACACCAGGTTGCCCACAAATTCACAATCCGCACCGGCGCTTTAAGGCTGCTCAAAGACTGCGGCGCATCGCTGTCCCAAGCCGCCAGCGCATCGGCCGCCGCTTCCCGAGAGGCAGGCGCAGGGGCAGACGCAGCCTGCGCGTTAGAAGCCGCCGGCTCGCCGCCGCAGGCAGCCAAAATCAGCAGAGTTATCGCAAAAGCAGCGGAGCGTTTCATAGCGTGTTCCTTAACAGAGTAAAAAGCTCAACTATTGTAACCTTTTCAGACGGCCTGTCTATTGGTTCACATCAAGCTGTTGGTTTTTTGTCGCACCCGCCGCCTGCCGCCGCCGCACCCGCCCTCCACGCTTGAGAAATTCCCCCAAGCAGCCGATAATAGTCGTTCTTATTTCATTCCCGTTTCAGGCCGAGGAGCCGCTTATGCCGTCTGAATTTATCCTGTACCACAACAACCGCTGCAGCAAATCCCGCGCGGCGCTGGCGCTGCTGCAGGCGCGCGGCATCGAAGCCGAAGTCGTACACTATCTCGACACCCCGCCCGACTTGGCCACGCTCGAAAGCATCTTCCAAAAGCTCGGTCTGGCTTCCGCCCGCGACATGATGCGTACCAAAGACGACTTATACAAAACCCTCGGCTTGGGCAACCCCGATTTGGACAACGACGCCCTGCTACGCGCCATCGCCGAACACCCCGCCCTGCTCGAACGCCCCATTCTCGTGCACGACGGAAAAGCCGCCATCGGCCGCCCCACCGAAAACCTCGAAGCCCTGCTCTAACCCGACCACACACCCGAAACCATGCCCCGACTGCGCCACAGCAAAAACGGCCTGCGCTACGCCCTTCTGCGCGGCATCGCCCTCAGCATCCTGCTGGTGGGCGCGTTTTTTGCGGCCGCCGCCTGGCAGGTCTATCACACCGGCCACACCCCCCTACCGCCCGAAAGCCGCGCCGATGCCGCCATCGTATTGGGCGCGGCCGCCTGGAACAAACGCCCCTCGCCCGTATTCCGCGAACGCATCAACCACGCCATCGCCCTCTACCAAAGCCGCCGCGTAGATAAAATCGTCTTCACCGGCGGCACACCCAAAAAAGGCTACATGACCGAAGCCGAAGTCGGCCGCCGCTACGCCATCAAACAAGGCGTACCCGCGCAACACATCCTGTTTGAAAACACCTCGCGCAACACCTACGAAAACCTGCGCAACCTCCGCCCCGTCTTGCGCGCCAACAACATCGACAACGTCATCATCGTCAGCGACCCCTACCACCTCGCCCGCGCCCGCGCCATGGCCGCCGACCTGGGCATCAATGCCCAAGTCTCCGCCACCCCCACCACCCTCTACAACCAAGACAAAGAACGCCAACGCTTCTGGCTGCAGGAAAGCTACGCCCTGTTTCTCTACCGCTTCGAACGCTGGAGCAGCAGCGTGTGGTCGTGGATTACCCGCCGCATTTAAGCCGCCGGTCAAATTTTGGCACAGGAGCAGCACCCATGAAAAAAGCCGTCTGAAAATACTGCAAACGCAGTTTTCAGACGGCCTTTTGCTATAATCACGCTTTATGTTTATCTGTTTATAAATTCTAAAAATGTCCGCGCCCGACCTGTCCCAAACCCTCTCCCGCGACCGCCATTTCCTGCGCAACGCCTTGAAAAACCCGAAACGCTTCGGCGGCATGGAAGCGGTGCAGAAAAAATACCGAAAATCCCACGAAGCCTATCTGAAACGCCAAGCCGCGCTGCCGCAGCCGCAATACAGCGGCGATTTGCCCGTGCACGAGCGTTTGGACGACATCAAAGCCGCCATCGCCGCCAACCAAGTCACCATCATCTGCGGCGAAACCGGTTCCGGCAAAACCACGCAGCTGCCGAAAATCTGTTTGGAACTCGGGCGCGGCGCGGCCGGTTTAATCGGACACACCCAGCCGCGGCGTTTGGCGGCGCGCTCCGTCGCAGAGCGGATTGCCGAAGAATTGGGCAGCGGCATCGGGCAGGCGGTGGGCTATAAAGTCCGCTTTACCGACCACACCTCGCGTGAAGCCTATGTGAAGCTGATGACCGACGGCATTTTGCTGGCGGAAACGCAAACCGACCGCTACCTCACCGCCTACGACACCATCATCATCGACGAAGCCCACGAGCGCAGCCTCAACATCGACTTCCTGCTGGGCTACCTCAAGCAGCTCTTGCCGCGCCGCCCCGACTTAAAAGTCATCATCACATCCGCCACCATCGACGCCGAGCGTTTTTCCAAACATTTCAACAACGCGCCCGTGCTGGAAGTGAGCGGGCGCACCTATCCCGTGGAAATCTTGTACCGCCCGCTCAACGAAACCGACGAAGACGAAGCCGAAACCGATCTGCCCGAAGCCATTGTTGACGCTGCCGACGAACTGGCGCGGCTGGGCGAAGGCGATATTCTGGTGTTTCTGCCGGGCGAGCGCGAAATCCGCGAATCCGCCGAAGCCCTGCGCAAATCGCCGCTGCGCCGCGATGACGAAATCCTGCCCCTGTTCGCCCGCCTCTCCGCCGCCGAGCAGCACAAAATCTTCCGCCCTGACGGCAGCAAACGCCGCATCGTACTGGCCACCAACGTTGCCGAAACCTCGCTCACCGTGCCCGGCATCAAATACGTTATCGACACCGGCCTGGCGCGGGTGAAACGCTATTCCGCCCGCGCCAAAGTCGAGCAGCTGCATGTCGAAAAAATCTCCCAAGCCGCCGCCCGCCAACGCGCCGGCCGCTGCGGCCGCGTCTCCGCCGGCGTCTGCGTGCGCCTGTATGCCGAAGACGATTTCAACCAACGCGCCCCGTTTACCGACCCCGAAATCATCCGCAGCAACCTCGCCGCCGTCATCCTGCGCATGGCCGCATTAAAGCTGGGCGACGTGGCCGCATTTCCGTTTTTGGAAGCACCGGATGCGCGTTATATCAATGACGGGTTTCAGGTGTTGTTGGAGTTGGGGGCGGTGGAGGAGGTCGTCTGAAAATGATAGACATACTAAAAATGCTTGATTAAAATTATATTCATAAACAAATATTTATTTAAAAAAGCATGATTCCAAATCCAATAAAAATTTATCATATTGTTCATCTTGATAGATTATCTTCTATTATTTCTGATAGTTGCTTGTTAAGTGATCGCCTTATCAGTCAGAGAGCGAATAGTGGCTCGATGATTGGGTTAAGTAATATTAAAGAACGGCGTTTAAATGAACTGAGTTTAGATAGCTATCCTGATTTATACGTTGGGGATTGTGTACCGTTTTATTTTTGCCCAAGGTCGGTTATGCTTTATCTAATTTATTGTAGAAATTCCGAACTGGTATACCAAGAAGGACAGGAACAGATTATTCATCTACAAGCCGATTTTAAGCAGGTAGTAGATTGGGCAAGTACCCAGCGACCTGCTGTTCGTTGGGCTTTTACAGATTCAAATGCAGGCTCATATTATTTTAATGATTTTAATGATTTAAAGGATTTAAATAAAATTAGTTGGGAGTCCGTTCAAGCAAGACAGTGGCAATCCTATAAAGAAGGCAAACAGGCAGAATTTTTATTAGAGCATCAATTTCCTTGGCATTTAATAGAGCGTATCGGTGTTTATTCAAATACTGTTTATAACAATGTTGTAAATGCCATTCAAAATACTAGGCATCGTCCCAGCGTTGAAGTCGTTAGAGACTGGTATTATTGATTGGGTAGGAGAAAATCATGATTGAATATAAAACAGGTAATATTTTTGACTGTGAAACTGAAGCTCTAGTTAATACTGTTAATTGCGTAGGTGTAATGGGACGTGGTATTGCTTTGCAGTTTAAAAATAAATATCCGGAAAATTTTAAAGCCTATTCTCAAGCCTGTAAGAATGAGTTGGTTAAGCCGGGAAAAATGTTTGTTTTTGAAGCTGAGCAGCTCGTTATGCCAAAATGGATTATCAATTTTCCAACAAAACGTCATTGGCGCGGTAAAAGCCGTATTGAAGATATTGAGTTAGGGCTGAAGGATTTAGTAAAAGTTATTCAAGAAAGAAAAATCCGCTCTATTGCAATTCCTCCATTAGGAGCAGGATTAGGAGGCTTAGAATGGAATGAAGTCCGTACTCGGATTGAAAGTGCATTGAACAATCTTAATGATGTTAATGTATTGGTATATGAACCTAATGGTGCTCCTACCAATGACCAAATGGCTTATTCCAAGCAAATTCCTAAAATGACGGCTGGGCGTGCTGCATTAATCGAACTGATGCGCCGTTATTTGGCTGGATTGCTAGATCCTTTTATTTCTTTGCTTGAAGTGCACAAACTGATGTATTTCATGCAAGAATCGGGAGAAAACTTACGCTTAAAATATGTTAAGCATCATTATGGTCCGTATGCAGAAAATTTACGGCATGTATTAAATGCAATAGAAGGCTACTTTATTTCCGGCTATGCAGATGGTGGAGATATGCCTGAAAAGCCAATTATGCTTGTTCCTGGAGCAGCGGAAGAAGCAGAAGAATTTTTAGCACTGCATACTGATAGTCATGCCCGATTTGAGCGTGTAGCAGAATTAGTGGAAGGTTTTGAAACGGCTTATGGGTTAGAACTGCTTGCAACTGTCCATTGGATTTCCAATCAAGAAGGTGTTGGAAATAAAGAAAATATAGTGAAAAGTGTTCATCAGTGGAATCAGCGTAAAAAGTCTTTTACAACTCGACAAATTGAGATTGCCTATGACCGTTTGCAAAATTTAGGATGGATAACTGGTTAAAAAATAATGGGGCTATTCTCGTTGTCTAGGAGAACCCCTAAAAGTATTTACAGTAACATCCAGTGCATAGTTTCTGCCATCTATAAAAATGTAAAGGTTTTCCGAAATGCCTGTCTGAAAAACACCGATGCCGTCTGAAAATTTAAAGCTTTCAGACGGCATCAATCTTATTATCTGTCACATCACCCCACCCAAACACCCATACAACGGCACATTCACCACCCAATCCTGCTCCCGATAATCCGCCATAGAAAAGCGCACCGCCCGTTCTGGCTGAAACTGTTCCACATACACTTTCAAGCTTTTGGCTTTCAAATTCTCTTCCGCTTTCACTTCAATCGGGATAACCGACTGCCTGCGTTGCAACACAAAATCCACTTCTGCCGTGCCGCGTTCGGCTGCCCAGTAGAACACGGGGTTTTCCTGAGTGGCAATCAATTGTTGCAACACATATTGTTCGGTGAGTGCGCCTTTAAATTCGGTAAAAATGCGGCTGCCTTCCAGCAAAACGCTCGCGTCCAAATGGCTTTGCGCGGCAAGCAGGCCGACATCCAAGCCGTATAGTTTGAACGCGTTGTCCTGATACGCCGAAAGCGGCAGATGCGGTTTTTTAATGCGCGGCACGCAATGCACCAAACCGCTGTCTTTCAGCCATTGCAGGGCAGTTTCATAATCCTTGCTGCGCGCGCCTTTTTGCAGGTTGGAATAGATAAATTTTTTGTTTTCTTTGGCAAGCTGTTCGGGAACGGACGACCAAACCGCACGCACTTTTTGCACGGTTTGCCCGTCTTTGATGTGCTTGGAAAAATCCTGCTCATAGGCGAGCAGCAAATTGCGCTGCACTTGGCGCACCGCGTAGAAATTCTGCGTGTCGATAAACGTCTGCACCGCTTCGGGCATCCCGCCGACAAAATAATAATGGCGCAGCAAATCGATATAGGTGGTTTTCATGGCTGCAATCAACGGCCAATCCTGCATTTTCAGCAGTTGCACCAAATCCTGTTTGCCCAATGCTGTGAGAAATTCGTGAAAATCCATCGGATAGAGCGGCAGAAAATCCACTTTGCCCACCGGAAACGAAACCTGATGATGCAGCGACACGCCCAGCAGCGAACCCGCCGCCACAATATAAAACTGCGGTGCGTTTTCATAAAAATACTTCAGAGACGACAAGGCTTGCGGCACTTCTTGAATTTCGTCAAAAATCAACAATGTATCTTCCGCCTGAATATCCACGCCGCTTTCGATTTTTAAACCGAGTATCAGGCGGCTGATGTCGTAATCGCCTGCAAACAGCGTTTTCATGCGCGGATTGTTGTCAAAATTGATATAGGCAACTTTGGCAAAATGCTGTTCGCCAAAGTGTTTCATCGCCCAAGTTTTACCGACCTGTCTTGCGCCCTGAACGATCAAAGGTTTACGCTTGGGCTGGTTTTTCCATTTCCCTAAGGACTGGATAATCGTTCTCTGCATAGGAAAATTCTCACAAAAATTCAATGATGATTTAAGTAGAATTATACATTTTTTCAAATGAAAAATATTATAATTAAACATTTTTTCAAATGAAACTACCTTTACCTATTTTCAGGCGGTCGTATGCGATAAAATAGCCAAGATGCAAAACCCAAAACATGCCGTCTGAAAAGTAGGTCGAGCCTTTATTCCCGACAAAAACCGAAAATGAAAAAATCTCAGGCAATCATACCTGACCTATCGAATATGCAAAATACCGAAACCCACACCAAAAGCCTGTCTGAACCCCGCTCCCGCTACCGATTAACTCCGCTCGGCGAGCAAATGTCGCGGCTGCCGATCGACCCCAAAGTCGCGCGGATATTGATTGCCGCAAAAAAGCACGACTGCATGGCGGAAATTCTCGTTATCGTGTCCGCGCTGTCCATCCAAGATCCGCGCGAGCGGCCGTTGGAGGCGCGGGAGGCGGCGAACAAGGCGCATGAGCGTTTTCATGACAAGCAGTCCGACTTTCTCGCCTATCTCAATATTTGGGACAGCTTCCAGCGCGAGCGCGATAAGGGTTTGTCGAACAAGCAGCTGCTGCAGTGGTGCCACCAATATTTTTTGTCGCACCTCAGAATGCGCGAGTGGCGCGAGCTGCACCGCCAGCTGGCGGAAATCGCCGTTGAAATGGGTTTGGTCAGCAAAGAGAATGCGTTCAGAGTGCGAAGCCTACCGTCTTCGGTACGGCCTCAAAACGCGCCGCAGCTCATGCCGCGCCGCGAGCGGCAGGCTACGCACTCTGAAAACGCGGGCGATCAAGATTTGTCTGCCAAACTCAAGCAAAAACAATTGGATAAAAAGCACCACCGCGCCGGCATCCGCGCCGCCAAGGAAGCGGGCTACGAACAAATCCACCGCGCGCTGCTCACCGGCCTGATTGCCAACGTGGGCATGAAATCGCCCGACGGCAACGACTACACCGGCGCGCGCGGCAGCCGTTTCCACCTGTTTCCCGCCTCCGCGCTCTTCAAAGCCAAGCCCAAATGGGTGATGGCGGCGGAATTAACCGAAACCTCCAAGCTTTACGCGCGCGATGTGGCCGAAATCAAGCCTGAATGGATCGAGCAGGAAGCCCCGCATTTGGTGCGTTACCATTATTTCGAGCCGCATTGGGAGCAGAAGCGCGGCGAAGTGGTGGCCGCCGAACGCGTGACGCTCTACGGCCTCACCGTGTTGCCGCGCCGCCCGGTCGCCTACGGCAAAGTCGCCCCCGAAGAAGCGCGCGAGTTGTTTATACGCGGCGCACTGGTGGCGCAGGAAGCCGACATTCAGACGGCCTTTTTCGTGCACAATAAAAAACTGATTAAAGAAATCAGCGATTTGGAACACAAATCCCGCCGCCAAGACGTATTAGTGGACGATGAGATTTTGTTTGAGTTTTACAACCAACGCTTGCCGCACAGCGTGGTGAAAACCGCCGACGGCTGGCAAGACGGTAGGCCGGGCATCAACCTACCGCTTGATACGCCTGAAGACAATGGCGGCTTAACCCCCGCCGCTCCCGCCTCCCACGGGGGCGGGCAACAACCGGTAGATCGGGCATTTATGCCCGACACAAACCGTGCGGTCGCGCAAACTCCGTCGGGCATCAATGCCCGACCTACGCCGTCTGAAAAACCCCTCCCGCTCGCCGACATCCGCACCTTCCAAGCCTGGCTCAAAACCGCCGAGCGCGACAACCCGCGCCTGCTGTTTTTAAGCAAAGAAGACCTTATGCAGCACGCCGCGGCGCACATTACCGAAGAGCAGTTCCCCAAATTCTGGCACACCGCCGACGGCAAATTCACACTCGGCTACCGCTTCGAGCCGCACCATCCGCTCGACGGCGTAACCCTCACCCTGCCGCTCACCTCGCTAAACCGCATCGCCGCCGCCGAACTCGAATGGCTGGTGCCCGGCATGTTGCGCGAAAAAATCCAGCTTTTAATCAAAGCCTTGCCTAAACAAATCCGCCGCATCTGCGTGCCCGTGCCCGAGTTCACCACCAAATTCTTAGAAAGCCGGCCCAAACACAGCGAAGCCGTCATCCCCCAGCTCGCCCGCTTCATCGCCAAAACCGCCGGCGACATGCGCGTGTTGGAACAAATCAACCTCGACGACTGGGCGGCGTTCAAACTGCCCGAACACTGCTATTTCAACATCCGCGTCATCGACGACGGCGGCCAAGAATTAGCCTGCGGCCGCGTGCTGCACGAATTGCAGCAACAGCTCGGCCAAGCCGCCGCCGTAACCTTCCGCGACAACACCCAAGAATTCGAGCGCGACAACGTCACCTCGTGGGACATTGGCACGCTGCCCGAATCCATCAAATTCGCCCGCGGCAAACAGCAGCTCACCGGCTACCTCGGCCTGCAAAAAGAAAAAAACGGCCACATCGCCCTGCGCCTGTTCGACACCCCCGAAGCCGCCCGCCAAGCCCACCGCCAAGGCATCATCGAATTAATGAAACTACAACTAAAAGAACATGTTAAAGACCTCAACAAAGGCCTGCAAGGCTTTACCCAAGCCGCCATGCTGCTCAAACACATCCCCGCCGACACCCTGCGCGAAGACCTCACCCAAGCCGTATGCGACCGCGCCTTTATCGGCGACGATGAGCTGCCCCGCAGCGAAAAAGCCTTTAAAGAACAAATCAAACGCGCCCGCAGCCGCCTGCCCGCCGTTAAAGAAGCCGTGAGCCGCTACCTGCAAGACACCGCCACCGCCTACGCCGAACTCAACGGCAAACTCGGCCGCCACCCGCTCACCCATTTACTGCGTGCGCGGCTGGAAAAATTACTGTATGCCGGTTTCGCCAGCCAAACCCCCTGGCCCCAATGGCCGCGCCTGCCCGTCTACCTCAAAGCCATGACCCTGCGTATGGAAAAATACAGCAGCAACCCCGCCCGCGACCAAGCGCGGGAAGCCGATATTCAGGAATTGGAACAAATGTGGAGGGAGAAAACGGATAGCTTAGTCAAACAAGGCCTGCCCGTTTCAGACGGCCTTGCCGGGTTTAGATGGCAGATTGAGGAATTAAGAGTGTCGCTGTTTGCGCAGGAGTTGAAAACGCCTTATCCAGTGTCGGTGAAGCGGTTGGGGAAGGAGTGGGAATTAAGGATAATACAGTGAATTTATGTAAATTATTTAGTTTTCTTCAAAATCAAAATAGGAGCAACAAAGTGAGTAATACAAAAGTTTCTGACGTATATGGCATTAACAGGGATTTACCTTTAAATTATGTTCCACGGAGCTATGCAGACACTATATTACGAGAAAGTCTTGATCGTTCCCAACATCTTGTAATCTATGGTAGTTCTAAGCAGGGGAAGACTTCTTTACGTAAGCATAATTTAAAGCATGATGAATATATAGTTATTCATTGTTCAAACAAGTGGACCATCCAAAACATTCATGAAGCAATTTTAAAATCTGCCGGATTCGAGCTAACAATTTCATCAAGTCAAACAACAACAGGAAAGCAAAAAATATCTGCATCAATAGGAACGGCAGCTATACTTCCATTTAATCTATCATCAAATGCAGAATCAGAAAGCACTAATCAAAATTCCATCACTCTAGAACCGTTAGACTTAGATCCTTTTGATGTAAATGATATTATTGATGCTTTAAACAGAATTAAGTTTAATAAAATTATTATCTTAGAAGATTTTCACTACCTACCAACAGAAACTCAAAAAGATTTTTCATTTGCACTTAAAGCGTTTCATGAAAACTCTAAATTTAAATTTATAATTATTGGAGTATGGCTTGAAGAAAATCGTCTTAGTGTATATAACGGGGATTTAGATGGTAGGCTTATCGCTTTAAATGCGGATAAGTGGGATAAACAAGATCTAACCTCAGTAATTGAAAGAGGAGAAGAGTTATTAAACATAGAATTTTCAGAAAACTTTAAGAGCAACTTAGTGGAAAATTGCTTTGATAGCGTTTTTCTAATTCAAGAGGCATGTTTAGCTGCCTGCAAGCAATGTAATATCGAAGAAAAGCAAATAACAAAAACTTTAATTGCGGAAAATATTGATGCAAAAAATTTAATCTCTAATATAGTTAAGTCCCAAAGTGGTAGATTTAATTCTTTTCTCACTCAATTCGCAAATGGTTTCCAAGCAACAACCTTAGAAATGTATAAATGGTTGCTTTATCCAATTTTAACGAAGGAAATAACAGAATTAGAGAAAGGAATTAGATTGTTAGATATAACTAGATTGTTAAAAAGTAAATACCCTAAAAAAGATGAATTAAATACTGGCAACATTACTCAGGCTCTACAATCTGTTACATCCTTACAAATCAATAAAAATGTTAGACCTATTATTTTAGATTATGACCAAACAAACCTAGTTTTAAGCATTGTGGATAAAAGCTTTTTGATATGGCTCGCAACCCAGAATAGAGATGACTTAATTTTACTTGTAGGTCTTGATGAATGAACAAATCATAGCAAGCGTAGCAAGCCGTAGCCTGCACAAAACACCAAATCCCTGTGTAGGGTGCATGCCCTCAGCATGCACGCGTTGGCTGGATTCTGGCTCTATGCCGTCTGAAATATTTTGACACTCGTTGTTTTCAGACGGCATAACCGGATGTTTTGCCTGCTTTATGTATTTAAACCGTTTATCCATCATATTCCTCTGTTCCATCAAGCAACGCGTGCATGCGGGGGCATGCACCCTACCTTTGGTCTTTCGGTGTATTATGTTCAGATGATTTTCCGTTACCTCAATAAGTCCGTCTGAAATGCCCAACCCCAATTTCCCCCTGCCACCCGATTTCTTTGGCTTCCCCGCACCCGCCCGCCAATCCGCCCGCCCAAAAAACGAGCATTTGGCATTTGAAATTTTAGCAGTAGTGGAAGAAATTCCCGCTGGGAGGGTGGCGACTTACGGGCAGATTGCGCGCTTGATCGGGCGGGAGAAAAACGCGCGTTTGGTCGGTAGCGTGTTGGCAAATGCGGAATATTACGGCCGCTATCCCTGTCATCGCGTAGTCAACGCGGCGGGGCGGTTGGTGCCGGGTTGGGATGAGCAGGCGGATTTACTGCGGGCGGAAGGGGTGGAATTGAAAGATGAAAACCATGTGTGTCTAAAGCGTTACAGGTGGACGTACTGATGGCTGATAGTCGGGTATTTCTTTGAAAGATAGTCGTCCCGCTGGGCTGATACTGCGTTACTGCGATTTGTACCCCTGCTGCTTGCCGCCTTGTCCCAATATAAAGAAACCACTATAGATAACAATTATGCAATCACCCGCGTCGTTTATCCGTCTCTGCCTGCTTGCTTGTAAGGCCGTCTGAAAATGCGTTTTTCAGACGGCCTTTTGCTATACTTTCAGCCTGTGGGCAAAACGGGGAAACTGATGGTTAATGAAACGCGCAAAATCCAATCGGTCGAGCGGGCGATGTATTTGCTGGAGCAGATTGCTTTGGCGGGCGGACAGGCGCGCTTGGGGTGGTTGGCGGAGCAGACGGGGCTGAATAAGGCGACGCTGCACGGCCTGTTGAACACTTTAGCGGCACTCGGCTATATCAGCCGAGAGGGTGCGGCTTATACGCTCGGGCTGCGTCTGCGTGATTTGACGCTGCCGCTTTCCGATGCCGACGAGCGTTTACGCAGCCGCTTCCGCCCGCTGATGGCGCAACTGCATGCTTTGAGCGGGGAAAATGTTTACCTGGCCGCGCCCTGCGGCACGCGGGAATACCGCTATTTGGAGGTATTGGGCGACGACAGCCGGCACAACAGCCCCAGCCCGCGCGGCCGCCGCGAGGGTTTGACTACTTCTGCGATGGGCAAGGTCTTTTTGGCGGAAATTGAGGAAATGGCACGCAGCCTGCGCCGCGCGGGCAAATTGTCCGCTGCATTGGGCGCCGAGTTGGCCGAGATTAGGCGGCAGGGTTATGCGCTGGACTTGGGCGAGGCGGAGGAAGGATGGTTTGCTTTCGCTGTCGCGCTGCGCGACAACGGGCGCACT
Organism: Bergeriella denitrificans NBRC 102155; assembly: GCF_001592185.1. Taxonomy (GTDB): domain Bacteria; phylum Pseudomonadota; class Gammaproteobacteria; order Burkholderiales; family Neisseriaceae; genus Neisseria; species Neisseria denitrificans. The sequence goes on along the minus strand of NZ_BCWL01000013.1, from coordinate 1,596 downwards.
GTTGCCGGCATTTCGGTAGCCGGGCGCGCCGATGCCCTGCCCCATGCGCGTTTGGTTGCGCTGGCCGAAGCCAGCCTGCGCTTGATTTGGGCGGCAGAATCGGAAACGGCGGGCGCGGATGCCCATCAGGCCGTCTGAAAAATGCCGCGCCGCCGGTTTGACAATATCAAACTTCACCGGTTTTATTGCCGCCCCCGCTTGCGCCGCCAAGCGGTTTTTTTATAATCGGCCATAGGAAGCGGCCGATAATCGCAGCCGCCCGCACATAAGGAGAAACAAAATGGCACACATGGATATGCCCGCCGACATCGGCGCCACCATTACCGCAGTCAAACGGCAGCTAAAAGCCGCGCTGCCCGAATATGCCCGCGTCTTTCAGGAAGTGGCAGCAGACATCCGCCGTCAGGCCGATGAAATCCGCGCGGAAGCGGCATCGGGCATCCACCCCGTACCGCAGCTGCACGCCGACGAAATTGTGAACGGTACGATTTCCAACGAGCAAATCGCCCGCATCCGCCGCCGCGGCTGCGTGGTCGTTCACGGCGTCTTCGAGCGTGAACGCGCCGAGCAGTGGAACCGCGATATCGGCGCTTATTTGGATAACAATCATTTTGAAGAGGCTTTGAAACACGCCGCCGAAGACAATTATTTCGGCACATTGGCGCAGGGCAAGCCGCAGATTTACGGTATTTACTGGAGCAAACCGCAGGTAGAGGCACGCCAAGACGAGCGTATGAAAAAAGTGCAATGCTTCCTGAACGGCCTGTGGCAGACCGAATCCGACGGCAAGCAGCATTTCGATCCCGACCACATCATTTCCTATGCCGACCGCGTGCGCCGCCGCCCGCCCAAATCCAAACCCTTAGGCCTGTCGCCCCATGTGGACAGCGGCACCATCGAGCGCTGGCTGGATGAAAATTTCCGCTACGTTTACCGCCATGTGTTCAGCGGCAACTGGCGCGACTACAACCCGTTTGACGGCGACGGCCGCACGGAAGTACGCGAAATCGCATCGCCCGCCAACGCTTCCGTATTCCGCACATTCCAAGGTTGGACCTCACTGTCGCCGCAGCGCCAAAACGGCGGCACGCTCAAACTGGTACCGATTGCCAACGCTATGGCCTACATCCTGCTGCGCGCCCTGCAGGACGACGTAGCCGACGATGATTTGTGCGGCGCGCAGCCGATGCGGACTTTGGGCATTTTCCCCGAATACCACCAAGTGCTGCTGGATGCCGAATGCTCCATCCCCGATATGGAAGCAGGCGATTGCGTTTTCTGGCATTGCGATGTCGTGCACTCGGTCGAGGCCGAACACAACAGCCCCTATGACAGCAATGTCATGTATATCGGCGCCGCCCCGCGCTGCCCGAAAAACGAAGCCTACCTGGCCGGACAATGGGCCGCCTTTGTCGAAGGCAAATCACCGCCCGATTATGCACCGGACCATTTTGAAGTCCGCTTCACCGGCCGAGCAACGGAAAGCGATTTAACCGAATTGGGCAAAGCTCAACTGACACCTTGACTGATGCTGTGGTGAAATAGTGGAAAAGCCGTCTGAAAATTTCAGACGGCTTTTTCGTCGGCAGAAGCCTG
>NZ_BCWL01000012.1 GCF_001592185.1 Bergeriella denitrificans NBRC 102155 | reverse complement strand
TTACTGCTACCGCACAGTAGCAGCGGGGCGGTGTTGGTAATCGGGCAGGTGAAGGGTTCGGGGCGTGTCACTGCGGGAAAAGGCCGCCTTGTATCAGAATTTAATTTCTCTACCTAAGAAAATACGTTACTGAAAATTATAGTGCGGCGTGGCGGCAACCGCGCTACGGGTCAATCTGCGGTATTAAGAATTTTGCAGTTGCCGCAGCTGTCGGAGAACTTGTCGGGATTGGATGCCTTCGGGCAGGTGGAAATCGAGCAAAAGGCGGGTGATGTGCAGAGCCTGCTGCAGGCTTTGGCCGTCTGAAAAACGGCCTTCGTGCAGTTGGAGCAGGGTTTCGCCGCTGACGGTCAGGCCGTCGGGCGCGTTGTCGGCGGTGTCCGATACGGCGTGCGGCGGCTCTTGCGGGGCGATGCGGTAGTGTTGCTCGGGGGAAACGGCTTGGCCGCTGCTGTCGCAGCGTAGGTCGGGGGCGTGGCCGATCAGGCTCAGCAGCCGCCATTCGAAGCGGCGCAGGGCAGCGATGTGGTTGTTTTCGGTGCAGACGGCGCGGAGAATGTCGGCCAGCGCGTCATACAGTTCGGGCTGGGGGTCTTCGCGGGCAGTCAGCTTGAGCATGATTTCGTTGACATAGAGGCCGCTGAAAAGCGCTGCGCCCTGCGGTTGCGGCCAGCCGCCCAGCCATTCGGCGCGGTGCAGGGTTTTCAGCTCCTGCGAGCCGTACCAGGAAAGGTTGACGGGTACGAAGGGCACCAATACGCCGCGCAACTCGCTCATGCGCTTGCGGGCGCTGCGGGCGAGCAGGGCGACGCGGCCGTAGCGGCGGCTGTAAATTTCCAGCCACAGGCTGCTTTCCCGCCAGGGTGTGGCGGCCAGCAGAAAGGCGGGTTCGTGGTTGACGCGGTGATTGCTCATGGCGGAGATGCCGTCTGAAAAATCGGGGCGGCGCGCGGCAGCCCCGGGCGGCTCAGTCGTTGATGGTTTCGAAGCGTTTTTCCAAGCGCTCTACGCAGGCGCCGAGGTGTTTACGCATGATTTTGATGACGCGGTTGCGCTTGCCTGCCAGCAGCAGGTCGAGAATTTCGCGGTGCTCGGCGTGGGTGTGGGTGTTGATGCTGCGCTTTTCCTGACGTTTGGTGTCGAATACGGCGACAATCAGGGAAGAGCGGGCGCACAGGGTGTTGATGATGTTGAATAAAACGGCGTTGTCGAGCAGGCGCGCCAGTTCGACGTGGAACGCGTTGGAAAGGCGGTTCCAGCCGACGCGGTCGCCTTGGGCGGATGCGTTTTCTTCCTGCTCGATCATGGCGTAAAGCGGCTGCAGGCGGGCTTCCAAATCGGGCAGGTCGGCCAGCATGTCCAAAATCATGCTTTCCATTTCGATGCGGGTGTTGAACACGTCGCGGGTTTCTTTGAGGTCGGGTACGTGGACAAACGCGCCTCGGTTGGGCTGCAAATCGACGATTTTGTCGTGCGCCAGCAGGGAAAGCGCGCTGCGGACGGTATTGCGCGAGCAGGCCATTTGGCGGCAGAGCTCGGATTCGGTCAGCTTGTTGCCGGGCAGCAGGATGTGGTCGGTAATGCCGTCTAAAATGGCGGCATAGACGCGGAAGAGTTCGGAGTCGTGACGCTCTTCGGCAATCAGGGAAGAAGCGGTCGGTGCTTGGGAGCGGATTTCAGTCATAGGTTTTCCGGGTAAGGTGTCGGCGTGCAGCGGAAAGTGTCGGCAATCTTAATCGTTATTGTTGACAATTTCAATGAGAGCTTGCACAATAGGCTCCAACAAGGCCAAGTTCGTATAAAGGCTGATAGAGAGAGAAATAATATATTATTCAATAAGCAGATATATCCGCGTGCGCTAGAGCGGATATATCTGCTTATTTGATTTCCAGACGGCCTTTTGGCACGTTTTATACGTTGCGGCCGTCTGAAAATCAGCCTTCTGCCGTTTCAAAGCTGTGGGTGACTTTGGCGGCTTTGCTCAGCATGATGGAGGCCGAGCAGTATTTTTCGGCGGACATCTGCACCGCGCGGGCAATGGCGCTTTCAGACAAATCGCGGCCGATGACTTTGAAATGGATGTGGATTTCGGTAAAGACTTTCGGCACGCTGTCGGCACGTTTGGCGGTCACGGTGGCGCGGCAGTCGCTGATTTGCTGGCGCTGCTTTTCCGCAATCATCACCACATCGATGCTGGAGCAGCCGGCTACGCCCATCAGCAGCATTTCCATCGGGCTGGGGCCGCGTTTGACCGAGCCTTCTGCGGCCGCGCCTTCCATAATGACGGTGTGGCCGTTTTCGTTGGTGGCGGCAAAGCACATGCCGTCTATCCATTGTGAGCTTACTTGCATTTTCTTTCTTTCGTAAATATTGAGATGCGCCGCAAAGTCATACCGCGCGGCCGTGCGTGCCGTGTACGGGCAGCGTTTCGGGGTTGGGGCAACGCGGTCGGACGGTGCGCATCATTTGGCTATATTGTAAACACTTTTGCCCGACAAACATAGCCGGATAAATCAAGAAATTTCGCTATAAACCCGATAAAGGATACGCTCGGGCGGCGGCGGTTTCGTCATGGTATTAGGCGGTGTGTATGGGCAAGCCCTTTGCAGCCGCCGCACGCAGGAAGGCCGTCTGAAAAAAGCCGCATACGGCGCACATAGCTGCTTGGTATGACTTTACGCTTAATTCCACTATAATGGGTGTTTCGCTTATGGCTATTCCGACACTTCCATGATGATTTATCCGTGGCATGCTTCACAATGGCGGCAGCTGGCCGCGCATTGGCAAAACCAGCCTAATGCCTGGCTGTTTACCGGCCGGGAAAATACGGGCAAAACGGCTTTTGCGCGCTTTACCGCGCAGGCGCTGCTGTGCGAAACGCCGGCGGCGGGCTGCGAGCCTTGCGGCAGTTGCGCTTCGTGCCACCTGTTTCTTCAGGGCGCGCATCCGGATTTTTACGAACTCGCGCCGGAAATGCCGGAAGAGGGCGCGGGCAGCCGCAAGCTGCTGCAGATTAAAATCGATGCCGTACGCGGCATTGTCGAGCAGATTTACCTTACCGGCGTGCGCGGCGGCCGGCGCGTGGTGCTGGTGCATCCGGCGGAGGCTTTGAATGTGCAGGCGGCCAACGGCTTGCTGAAAGTATTGGAAGAGCCGCCGCCGCACGTGGTGTTTCTGCTGGTGACGCACAACCGCGACAAGCTGCTGCCCACCATCAAAAGCCGCTGCCGCCAGATGTTGCTGCCCGCGCCTACGCGCGACGAAGCCTTGCGCTATTTGGAAGCTCAGGGCGTGGACGATGCCGCTTCGCTGCTGGCGTTTCACAGCGGCGCACCGCTGTTTCGGCCTGCGCCGGAAGCCGATGAAATGCGTGCGGAGCTTATCCGCCTGCTGGCCGCGCCGCGCTTGCTGGCGATGCTGGATTATGCGGCGGAGTTCGACAAGCAGAAGCAGCCGCTGGCGGTGTTTATCGACTGGCTGCACAAATGGCTGCTGGATGTCGCGCTGGCGCAGCAGGGCATGCCGCCGCTGTATTATCCCGATTTTGCGGCGCAGTCGGCGCAAACCGCTGCCAAAACCGATGCCGGCCGTCTGTTTGCCCTGACAGGCCGTCTGAATACGCTCGCGCCCTACGGCTACCATACCCTGAGCGTGAAGATGCAGGTGGAGGCGCTGTTGGCCGATTATCTTGAATTTTGGCAGAATAAATAGGCAGATATGATGACGACACCCGATGCTCCGGCCAAAACCCTGTTTTTGAAAATCGAAGACCAGGCCATGCTGTATCACTGCTATATGCCGTTTCTGACGCACGGCGGCCTGTTTGTGCCGACGGAAGATTTGCCCGATTTGGGCGATGAAGTGTTTTTGTCGGTCGAAATCGGCGGCGAAAACCATGTATTGCCGGTGCGTGCGGCGTGGATTAATCCGGCGCGTACTTCGGCGCAGCGGCCGCGCGGCGTGGGTTTGGCGTTTGGCACGCAGGAAGCCTGCCAGAAGCTGAAAAGCCTGATTGAAGCCGAGCTGGGGAACGACATCCGCAGCGACCGTTTAACTTTTACCTTGTGATGGATTATGCAACTGATTGACTCGCATTGTCATTTGAATTTCGAAGGGCTGGCCGGGCGTTTGGACGAAGTGCTGGCGAATATGGCGCAGCAGTCTGTGGCGCAGGCGCTGGCCATCAGCGTCAGCCGCAGCAGTTTTGAAGAAGTGTTGGCCATTGCCGAACGCTATCCGCAGATATATTGCACGGTGGGCATCCACCCCGACCGCGAAGACGCCGAAGAATTCAGCGTGCGCGAGCTGGTGTCGCGGGCGCAGCATCCCAAAGTCGTCGGTATCGGCGAGACGGGGCTGGATTATTATTGGTGCAAAGGCGATTTGGCCTGGCAGCATCAGCGTTTTGCCGACCATATTCAGGCGGCCAACGAAACCGGCCTGCCGGTGATTGTGCACACGCGCGATGCGGCCGAAGATACGCTGCGCCTGCTGAAAGAGGGCAACATCAATTCGGGCGTGATTCACTGCTTTTCCGAAGATACAGCCTTTGCCGAAGCGGCTTTGGATTTGGGCCTGTATATTTCGTTTTCCGGCCTGCTGACTTTTAAAAACGCGCCGCTGATTCAGGAAGCGGCGAAATATGTGCCCGCCGACCGCATTTTGGTGGAAACCGACGCGCCGTTTCTCGCGCCCGTGCCCAAGCGCGGCAAGCCGAACGAGCCGGCTTATGTGCGCCATACCGCCGAATTTCTGGCGAAATTGCGCGGCGAGCAGGTGGAAGACGTGGCGGCTTATACCACAGAAAACTTTTACCGCCTGTTTCGTAAAGTGCCGCGCCCGGAAAGTGCCGCAGCTTGATTGAAAGGATAGTTTGTGATGAAACGCTTAAACATCTTGGCCGCCGCCGCCGCTTTGTCCGCCTGCGGCACGCTGCCTGAAGCCGCACCGCAGCAGGCTATGGTCGGCATGGCCAATCCCGCGTCCGAATTCTGCGTGCGCCAAGGCGGTACGCTGCTGCCGCAAAAAGACGCGGAGGGCAACGAATACGCTTTGTGCCGCCTGCCCGACGGGCAAGTTGTGGAAGAATGGGCGTATTTCCGCGCACATGCCCGTTGAGCCGCGATATAAAATATTTAAAGCCGTCTGAAAACCGGATTTTCAGACGGCTTTACCGCACAGGAAGAAAACCATGAACCCGCAGCCGACTTTGGATGTCGTGATTCCTTGTTACAACGCCGCTGCTACTTTGCAGGAAGCGGTCGAAAGCGCGCTTTGCCAGCCCGAAGTCGGGCGGATATGGCTGGTGGATGACGGCTCGCAAGACGAAACACCGCAGCTAATGGCAGACTTGGCGGCGCGTTATCCGCAGGTGGCCGCCGAATATCTGCCGCGCAACGGCGGCGTGGCGCTGGCGCGTAACTGGGGCGCGTTGCAAAGCGGGGCGGATTTTGTGGCGTTTTTGGATGCCGATGATGCCTATGAGCGCGACGCGCTGGCGGCAGCCTATATGGCACTGCAGCAGTTCGATTACGTCGGCTTGGTGCGGCTGGCGCTGATACCGTGGGGCTTTCCCGAGCATTATACCGGCCACGAGGCTTTTAATAGGGGCTGGCTGCATCTGGCGATGACGGTGGGCGGCAATATGGTGTTCCGCCGCAGCGTTTTTCTGGCGTGCGGCGGTTTTCCGCAAGACGATTTGTTCAAACGTTTCGGCGGCGAAGACGGCGCGTTGGGCATTGCCATGATTCGCAGCAGCGTGGTGGGCACGCTGTTTGACGGCGGTGCACCGGGCGTGCGCCACCGCTATCGGGCGGGCATCCACGCCGAGCGTTTGCTGGACGAAGTTTTGTTCGGCCGCCGCCCCGCCGCCTTATCGCCCGAGCATATCGGGGAAGCGGAAGCCGTTACAGAACGCATCTGCCGCAGGCTGGCGGAAGTAAAGGCACACGCGGCATTTGAGCAGAACGGCGTGATGCCCGTCAGCCCTGTGTATGCCTGATATGCGGCGGCAGGCCGTCTGAAAATCAGCGTACCACGGGAAGGCCGGCGGCTTCGATTGTGTCCCAATCGAAAAAATGTCCGGGGTCGGTTTTGCGGCCGGGCGCGATGTCTTGATGGCCGGTTACGGCGGTAATCGGATAGTGTTGCGCCAAATCGGCCAGCAGCGGCAGCAGTGTGCGGTATTGCGCGTCGGTAAAAGGCTCGAAGTCGCAGCCTTCCAGCTCGATGCCCACGGAAAACGCATTGCATTTTTCGCGCCCCTGAAACGAGGAAACGCCCGCGTGGTAAGCCATATCGTCGCAGGAGACAAACTGCACCGCCTCGCCCGCGCGGGTAATCAGAAAATGGCTGGACACGCGCAATTCGTGAATCACGCTGAAAAACGGATGGGCATCGGGGTCGATGCGGTTGGTAAACAGCTGCTCCACCGCGCTGCTGCCGTATTCGAAAGGCGGCAGGGAAATATTGTGCAGCACCACGAGGGACACCGCTTCGCCCGGGGCGCGCGGGCTGAAATTGGGCGAAAACGCACGGCGCGCGCCGCACCACCAGCCCTGCTGCCAAGAAGAGTCGTTCATGTTTCAGACGGCCTTATCAATCAAAAAAGAAGAAACCGGCAAATTCGGTTATACTAGCGCCGAATTTGTCTAAGCAGAATCCTACCATGTTGAAAAAATTATTGAAATGGCCGCTGCTGTTGGCGGCTGCCGCAGCCGTCTGCATGGCGGCGCTGCTGTTTGTACCGAAAGACAACGGCAAATCCTACCGCGTACGGGTTGAGAAAAACCAAGGCATTTCGTCGGTCAGCCACAAGCTGGCTAAAGACGATGTGGTGTACAGCCGCCATATCCTGCTGGCCGCCGCCTATCTGATGGGCGTGCACGACAAGCTGCACGCGGGTACTTACCGCCTGCCGTCCAAAGTGTCCACCTGGGCGGTGTTGCAGCGGCTGAAGGGCAGCCGCCCCGATGCGGTAACGGTACGCATCGTCGAAGGGATGCGCTTTGCCGATATGCGCCGCATCATCAATGCCACCGACGACATTCAGCACGAAACCCGCGCGTGGAGCGATGAAGAGCTGATGCGCGCGGTAGCGCCCGACGCGGCGGAGCAGAACCCGGAAGGGCAGTTTTTCCCGGATACTTACGAAATCGATGCCGGCAGCAGCGATTTGCAGATTTACAAAACCGCCTACCGCATCATGCAGCGCCAGCTCAAAGCGGCGTGGGACGAGCGCCAAAGCGGCCTGCCTTACCGCAATCCCTACGAGCTGCTGATTATGGCCAGTCTGATTGAAAAAGAAACCGGCCATGCCGCCGACCGCGCACACGTTGCCGCCGTATTTGTGAACCGCCTGGCCATCGGTATGCGCCTGCAAACCGACCCCACTGTGATTTACGGCATGGGCGCGGCGTATAAAGGGCGGATACGCAAAGCCGATTTGCGCCGCGATACGCCTTACAACACCTATACCCGCGCGGGTTTGACGCCCACGCCGATTGCGCTGCCGGGCAAAGCCGCACTGGAAGCCGCCGCGCATCCTTCCGATGCCAAGTATCTGTATTTCGTGTCCAAAATGGACGGCACGGGCCTGAGCCAGTTCAGTCATACTTTGGAGGAACACAATGCCGCGGTGCGTAAATATATTTTGAAGAAATAATGCTATTTGGATTATCCAATCCGCAAAAAAGCCGTCTGAAAATCGCTGATTTCAGACGGCTTTTTGATTGATGGAGCGGTTTGATGCACAACAGGCCGTCTGAATATTTCAGACGGCCTGTGTTTTTTATGGTGCAAGCGTTGTGAATTAGCGGCCGGCGTATTGCTGCAACAGCTTGGCAAAGTCCGCGCCGGTTTCAGGGTGTTTCAAACCGTAGGCCAGCGTGGCTTCCAAATAACCGAGTTTGCTGCCGCAGTCGTAGCGTTTGCCTGCAAACGGATGCGCCAATACAAATTCGTGGTCGAGTAGGCGGGCGATGCCGTCGGTGAGTTGGATTTCGCCGCCCGCGCCGCGCGGCAGGTCGGTCAGCAGGTCGAAAATGCGCGGAGTCAGGATGTAGCGGCCGACCACCGCCAGATTGGACGGGGCTTCTTCGGGCTTGGGTTTTTCAACGATATTGGTAATGCGTTGGAAGCTTTTGAGCTGCTCGACTTCGACGATGCCGTATGAGCCGGTTTGCGAGGGATCGACGGTTTCCACGCCCAATACGCTGTTGCCGCTTTGGTTGTAAATTTCCACCATCTGCTTTAATGCGCCTTTGGGGGCATCGATTAAGTCGTCGGCCAGAATGACGGCGAAGGGCTCGTTGTTGACGGCGGCGCGGGCGCGCAATACGGCGTGCCCGAGGCCCAGCGCTTCGGCTTGGCGGATATACAGGCAGGTAATGTGGGCGGGCAGGATGTCTTTGACGTGTGCCAGCAGTTTTTCTTTGTTGCGCTGCTCCAGCTCGGTTTCCAGCTCGTAGGCTTTGTCGAAATGGTCTTCGATGCTGCGCTTGTTGCGGCCGGTGACGAAAATCATTTCGGTGCAGCCGGCTTCTACCGCTTCTTCAACGGCATATTGAATCAGGGGTTTGTCCACAATCGGCAGCATTTCTTTGGGGCTGGCTTTGGTGGCGGGCAGGAAGCGCGTGCCCATGCCGGCTACGGGGAATACGGCTTTTTTAATCGGTTTCATGGTTTCTCCACATCAAAAGTTGGGATGATTGTACAGGATAAGCTGCTTCAGCAGGCAGCTTATCGCAATAAAAATTCACGGTTTTTACGGTTTGAACAAATCCAACAGTGCGGCTTCGTCCAATACGGTAATGCCCAAGGCATTGGCTTTTTCCAGCTTGCTGCCCGCCGCTTCGCCGGCCACCACAAAGTCGGTTTTTTTGGAAACGCTGCCGGACACTTTGCCGCCCGCCGCTTCAATCATGGCTTGCGCTTCATCGCGCTTGAGGGTGGGCAGCGTGCCGGTCAGCACAAAGGTTTTGCCGGCTATTGCGGTATGGAGGCCGTCTGAATTGCTGCCGGTGTTTTCAGACGGCATGTCGGCCAGGAAACGCTGCATGGCGTGGAGCAGTGCGGTGTTGGTTTCTGTTTTGCGCCATGCCTGCCACTCGGCGGGCAGGGCCGGGTCGCCGATGAGCCCTTCCACGCTTTTTCCGGCCAAATCCCACAGGGCAGCGGCTTTGTTTTCGCTGATTTTGAAACCGGGCAGGCGGGCAATCCATTTTTCGGGGGGCAGATATTGCGCCGGAGGCAGGGTAACGGCCTGCTCTTTCGGGCGGACACCGACGGCGAGCAGTTCGTCTATCATGGCCTGTTGCCCGCTTTGGGCAAAGAAATGGGCAATGGAGCGGGCGACGACTGCGCCGATGTCGGGCAGGCAGGCCAGCACCGGCTCGGGGGCGCGGCGGACGTTTTCCAGCGTGCCGAACGCCTGCGCCAATACTTTGGCGGTGCGCTCGCCGACGTGGCGGATGCCGAGTGCGAACAGGAAACGTGCCAAATCCGGCTGCTTGCTGGCTTCCAAACCGGCGAGGATGTTTTCCGCCCATTTGGTCGGCTGCTTTTTGGCAGGGCCGTCTGAATATTCCGGTACACCGCTTTCACCGCCTGCTTCATTTTCAGACGGCAGGGTTTCGGCGTTTTCCTTCATTTTCTGCAAAGTCGGAATATCCAGGCGGTAGAGGTCGGCGAAACGGTGCACCAAATCCTGTGCCACCAGCTGCTCGATTTGTTTCTGCCCCAGGCCGTCGATGTCCATCATTTTGCGCGAGGCAAAATGAATCAGCCCCTGCGCGCGCTGGGCTTGGCAGAGCATGCCGCCGCTGCAGCGCGCCACCGCCCCGCCTTCTTCGCGTTCGACGCCGCTGCCGCAAACCGGGCAGGTGTCGGGCAGGCGGTATTGCGGATACAGCGGGATTTGCTGCGTCTGTTTTTTTTCAGACGGCATGGGGGAGGCGGCAAACAAATCATTTTGCAGGCCGTCTGAAAACGGGGCGGCGGGCGGATCGGTTTCGACGGTTTTCATCGGGCGGCGTTCCAAGACGACGCGCACGACCTCGGGAATGACGTCCCCCGCGCGACGTACCACTACGGTATCGCCGACGCGCACGTCTTTACGCTGGGTTTCGCCTTCGTTGTGCAAAGTGGCGTTGGTGACGGTGACCCCGCCGACAAATACAGGCTGCAGGCGGGCTACGGGGGTGAGTGCGCCGGTGCGCCCGACCTGTACGTCAATGGCTTCTACAATGGTTAAGGCTTCTTCGGCCGGAAATTTGTGCGCGATGGCCCAACGCGGCGCACGCGAAACAAAACCCAGTGTTTCCTGCTGCGCCAAGCTGTTGACCTTGACCACCATGCCGTCGATTTCATAGGGCAGGTCGGGGCGCGTGGCCTGCATTTTTTCGTAAAAGGCAAGTACGGCGTCGATGTCGGGAAAGCAGCCGAAATGACCGTAGGGCAGGCTGAAGCCGAGTTCGCCCAAATAGGCCAGCTCTTGAATGTGTTCTGCCGCCGTCAAACCGCCTTGCTGCTGCGCGATGCCGTAGGCGAAAAAATGCAGTTTGCGCTGTGCCGTGATTTTGGAGTCCAACTGGCGCAGGCTGCCTGCGGCCGCGTTGCGCGGATTGGCAAACGGCTTTTGGTTGTGTTCGAGCTGGCGGCGGTTGAGTGCGGCAAAATCGGCTTTCAGCATTAATACTTCGCCGCGCACTTCAATCAAATCGGGCAGGTTGCCGCCGTGCAGACGCAAAGGAATATTGGCAATGGTTTTGGCGTTTTGCGTAACGTCTTCGCCGCTGGCACCGTCGCCGCGCGTGGCGGCGCGTACCAATAGGCCGTCGCGGTAGAGCAGGCTGACGGCCAGGCCGTCGAATTTGGGTTCAATCACATATTCCGGCGTTTCCGCGCCCAGGCCTCCGCGCACGCGTTCGTCGAAGGCATACATTTCGGCATGGTCGAATACGCCGTTTTCGTCTTGCGGTGAAAACGCGTTGTTCAGCGACAGCATCGGCACTTCGTGGCGCACCGTCTCAAAACCGGCCAAGGCCGCGCCGCCGACGCGCTGGGTGGGGCTGTCGGGCTGCCGGTATTCGGGATGCGCCTGCTCCAGCGCTTCAAGTTCGCGGAACAGACGGTCGTATTCTGCGTCGGGCACGCTGGGCGCGTCGAGTGTGTAATATTCGTAGCCGTAGCGGTTGAGCAGGGCAGTGAGTTCTTGGATGCGTTGCAGGGTCGGATTCATGGTAAGGGCGGATTTTCAGACGGCATTTGGGCGGAAAGGCCGTCTGAAAATGTTAAAAAATAAAAGGGATTTTACCTGAAAATATCAATAAAAAAGCGGCTATGTCGAACATATCCGCTTTTTTTGGCTATATCTGAAATCAGGAGAAGAGGCGCAGGGCCGTTTTGCTGCCGGGCTTGATGCCGACTTTGAGCATTTCTTCCTGACGCGCCAATACATAGGCACGCACGTCTTTGAGCCATTGGGTGGACACTTCTTCCTGTTTGTCGTTGACCAAATCCAAGCCGAGCTGGCCGGAGAGTTTGACGGCCAAATCCATAAAGCGGTCGAAGTTTTTCTCGCCGGCGGGCACGTGCGGAATATCCAGCAGCATGCTGAAGCCCGGATAAGTCTGACCGGCCTGGGCGGTAAACGGCGAGCCGTCCATGGTGCTGACGGTAAACATGCTGCTGCCGTTTTCGCCGGCGAAGCGGAACAGGCCGTCTTCCTGCAGCGCGAAACCGACGCTTTCCAGCGCCGCGCGCATTTCGGAAGCGTTCAGATCGGTTTGCGATACCAGATGGATGGCGATGGTTTGGTCGACGCGCAGGCAGAAGTCGTCTAAAGCGCGGGCCACTTCGGTAAAGGCGGCGGCATCGGTGTGCTTCACTTTACCGTTGACTTGCAGGGCAAAGGCATCTACCTGGCGGTTGAATTGCGCCAGCTCTTCCTCTTCGGCCAAACCGTTGCGGCTGACGGCCTGCAGACCCATCACGAAGCCTTGGTAATAAACGCCGGGAATCGGCTCGGCTACTTGGAAGCGGTCGTCGGTGGTGCAGCCGATGATTTGGAAGCGGTGGCGGTTGGACAGGCGCGGCAGGGTGTGCAGCTCCTGCGGCTCGTTCAGCGCCACATAGGCCAGATAGTCGAAGCGCGGATCAAACCACGGCAGCTCGACCTGCACCAGCTCGTCCAGGCTCACCAAAGGCAGCGGCGCGGCATCGGCTTCTTGGGCTTCGGCGGCAGGCGCAGCTTCGGCCGCATCCGCAGCTGCTTCAGGCGCAGCAGCCGATTTGGCCGCTTTGGTTTTGGCGGCAAACAATTCGTCTTGTTCCTGCAGGTTGCGTAAAGCCGCTTCCTGGGCTTTGGAAGGCTTTTTGACAAACAAGCCCTGGCCGCCGGTTTCTTTATTGTCGCGCACATGGTTGACTTTGCTGTCCAGCAGCGCGTCTTTGTCGGAATGGCCGAACTGTTCGCGTACTTGTTTGCGGTATTGGTTTTCCTGATACATATTGTAGGCGATTACGGCCAGAATGATGGCCAAGCCCAAAACGATAATAATCATGATGTCATCACTTTCGGAAGGAAAGCCAAGCCAAGCCGGAGCAAGATGGCTTTAATCGGTAATCATAGGGCGGATTATAACGAAATTTACCGCCTCTGGCAGCAACCGTATCACGAAAAGCAGGCAGATAGGGCGTTTTCTTGAAATATCGCCGCGATTCCCCATATAATCGCCCTGAACTTTTCGGGGCTGCCCGAATGCCGCGCCGCATTTTTCAGACGGCGTGTGCCGCAATGAATAAGATAAGGAAAGGCCGATGCCTGCTTCATTAATTCGAGATTATCTGCAAACCCAGGGCTTGAAGCTGCCGCAAGACGATGTCCGCATCGCGTATGCGGCGGCGCAGGCCGTGATGGATTTGGGCAGGGCTTCGGTTGACCGCTCCGTATTGTGGTATGCCTGCGACGGTGTGGCCCTGGCCGATTATCTGCCCCAAACCGAGGAAAACGAAGCCCTGCTCAAGCAGGTGTTTATGGCTTTGGATTCGGTGTACAGCCGCCAAGCGCATATCCGCAGCGCGGTGGTGTATGCCCATCTGCCCGCCGAAGAAACCGGCGCGCAGCTGGTGTGTTTGAGCCGGCAGGGCGAGTTAATCGAGCATTGCCTGAGCGTGGACGAAGCCGCCGGGCAAAGCCATCTGCCCTGCCGCACCGCGCAAAGCGGCTGGCTGAATATCTGCAACGATTCGGCGCATTGGCTGGCCATCGGCGAGTTGGCCGGTGAACACAACCTGCGGAGCGGCGCACAGTTTACCGCGCCCGTCTGCACCGCCGGCGGCGCCGTATTGGGCGTGGTGCACGTAGAATTTGACGACAAAGACCGCGCCGACGAAGCCGCACAAGCCGAATGGACGGCGCTGGCCTTAGCGCTGGCCGCACCGCTGCAAAAACTGCTGCGCGTAGAAGATATCGACGGAGAAGAATAAATATGGCCGAACCACTGAAATTTGTCGCTTCCTGCCGCCTGCCGACCGAATGGGGCGTGTTTATGATGCACGGCTTTGAAGAGCCAGGCGGGCAGGAGCACGTTGCGCTGGTGATGGGCGACGTTGCTGACGGCCGCCCCGTGCTCACGCGCGTCCATTCCGAATGCTTAACGGGCGACGCGCTGTTTTCGCAAAAATGCGACTGCGGGCCGCAGCTGCAGGCCGCGATGCAGGCCGTGCAGCAGGAAGGGCGGGGCGTGATTGTGTATCTGCGCCAGGAAGGACGCGGCATCGGCCTAATTAACAAAATCCGCGCCTACCGGCTGCAAGATCAGGGGCTGGATACGGTAGAAGCCAACGTCCGCCTCGGCCTGCCCGTGGACGCACGCGATTTCACGCTGGCCAAACATATCTACGACCACCTGGGCATCCGCTCGGTGAAGCTGCTGACCAACAACCCCGAAAAAGTCCAAACTCTGCAATCTGCCGGCATCGAAGTTGCCGAACGCCGCGCCCTGCAAGTGGGCGAGAATGCGGAAAACGAACGCTATCTGCATACCAAAGCCGATAAGCTGGGGCATTTTTTGTATGAAGCGCAGTAAAGCCGTCTGAAAACGTTGCCGGATAAGGAAAAGCCGTCTGAAAAATATAACTTTCAGACGGCTTTTCTATATAATGGCTGTGGGGCTAGGTAAGCAAAAGCCCCGCTGGCACGGGGCGTTTTGCGAAGCCTCCCTGGAAAGGAGGTAAATCAAGTGAAACTCCTACTTGCCTTAGGTAAATTTCAATTGGCGGTCGTTATCGACCATAGGGTTATCTTAGCCCTGTTGATGTATTTCAGTCAATAGAAACGCGCCGCAAACAAAAAACTTTACGTTTCCGCCTGCTGTAAAGCAGGCGGTTTTTCTATTTCAAATAAATAAAAGAGCCGTCTGAATATGCGTTTTCAGACGGCTCTTTTATTGCGTAGCAGCTATTCTGTTTACCGGATTGGGTTGGTAAAAGGCTGCTTTTATGTATAATGGCTTTGGGGCTAGGTAAGCAAAAGCCCCGCGGTCACGGGGCATTTGCCAAACCTCCCTAGAAAGGAGGCATGTGTCAGATGAAACTCCTAGTGACGATAGGCAAATTTTAATTGACGGTCGTTATCGACCACAGGATTATCTTAGCCTTGTTGATGTATTTCAGTCAATAGAAACGCGCCGCAAACAAAAAACTTTACGTTTCCGCCTGCTGCAAAGCAGGCGGTTTTTCTATTTCAAATAAATTAAAAAGCCGTCTGAAAGTACGTTTTTCAGACGGCTTTTCCGTCATCTCCATACGCCGCGCTTATTTGCCGAAACGTTCCGCCCCAAGATTGGCCAGCGCGTCGGCGCGTTCGTTTTCGCGGTGTCCCGCATGGCCTTTGACCCAGCGCCAGCGCACGTCGTGGCTGGCGACCAGCCCGTCCAGCGCACGCCACAAATCATCGTTTTTCACCGGCTTTTTGGCGGCGGTTTTCCAGCCGTTTTTCTTCCAGCCGTGTATCCAGCTTTCCATACCGTTTTTCACATATTGCGAATCGGTGTAGATTTCCACCGCGCAGCGGCGCTTGAGGCTTTTCAGCCCCTCGATAACGGCGGTCAGTTCCATGCGGTTGTTGGTGGTGTCCGGCTCGCCGCCGAACAGCTCTTTCTCATGCTCGCCGTAGCGCATCAGCACGCCCCAGCCGCCCGCGCCCGGGTTGCCCTTGCAGGCGCCGTCGGTATAGAGATAAACGGTTTTTTCCATCATGCGCTCCGTATTCAGACGGCCGCCATCATAGCACAGGCCGTCTGAAAATTTGCATTCGGATAAAATAATCATATAATATGAATATTTATTATTCAGCAAAAGGGAGCGGCTATGTCCGAGCAGCAAAATTTACAGCAGGCGCTTTTGTGTTACGGCGAATCTCCGGTATTTTCGGGCGCGGAAATCCCCGAAAATATCTGGGCAGCTTATCCGCCCGAAGAGCATGTGTGGGTCGGAGTAAGCGTAGAGCAGGGCGCGTTGGATTGGATGGAAAGCGACAGCGATGCGGAAATACGCACTGCGCTGTCAGCCGGCAGCGAGCGGATGGTTGCCCCAAATCAGCCGCACCGCCTTGCCCCGCAAAGTAGCGATACCGCGATTAAACTGGCGTTTTATTGCGATGCTGCCGATTACTTTCATAAAAAATACGGCATGAGCGCCACGCATTCCGCCGTCCGCGCCGCGCAGCATATTGTGCCCGCAGGTAAAGCGTTGGATATGGGCTGCGGGCAGGGACGCAACGCGCTGTTTCTCGGCCTGAAAGGATTTAATGTTACCGCCGTCGATGCCAACCCGCAGGCCGTGCGGAATGTTGCCGCGCTGGCGCAGCAGGAAGGCTTGCCCGTACGCGCGTTTGAATACGACTTGAATACCGCCGCCCTGCAGGAAGACTTCGATTACATCGTGGCAACGGTGGTATTGATGTTTCTGCAGCCGCAGCGGATACCGGCCGTGATTGCCGATATGCAGGCGCACACCCGCGCGGGCGGCTACAACCTGATTGTCTCGGCTATGGACACCGCCGATTACCCCTGCCCGATGCCTTTTCCTTTCAAATTCCAAGCAGGCGAGCTGCGCCACTACTATCAGGATTGGGAGATTGTGGAATACCGCGAGGAACTCGGCGCCATGCACGCCCGAGACGAAGCAGGTAATCCGATACGCTTTAAATTTGTGACCATGCTGGCGAAAAAGCCGGAGTGAGTGCGGGATAAAAGCTAAAAAGCCGTCTGAAAAAGTGAATTTTCAGACGGCTTTTTTGTTTTGATGCGGGCTGAGACCTTTGTAAAAAAAGCTGAAACACTCGGCGACGTCATTAGCTGCGCAGCGGACTTGCGCAGCTAATGACGGCAAGGGATTTAAAATATTTTTGAAAAGGTCTCAGGCTACAGCTTCCGCTCCGGCCTGTGTCTTACGCTAGATTGCGTAAGTAGTTCAACAGCAACGGTACGGGGCGGCCGGTGGCGCCTTTTTCGCCGCCGGATTTCCAAGCAGTGCCGGCGATGTCGAGGTGCGCCCACGGGTAGTCTTCGGTGAAGTAAGAGAGGAAGGTACCGGCGGTAATCGTGCCTGCGCCGGGGCTGCCGATGTTGGGGATGTCGGCGAAGTTGGATTTGAGCTGGTCTTTGTAGGTGTCGAAGAGCGGCAGCTGCCATGCTTTGTCGTCCACGGCTTTGGAGGCGGCCAGCAGGCTGTCGACCAATTCCTGATTGTTGCCCATCACGCCGCTGACGTCGTGGCCGAGGGCGATGATGCAGGCGCCGGTGAGGGTGGCGACATCAATCACGGCGCGCGGTTTGAACTGTTCGGCGTAAGTGAGTGCGTCGCAGAGTATCAGACGGCCTTCTGCGTCGGTGTTCAAAACTTCGATGGTCAGGCCTTTCATGGATGTGATGACGTCGCCGGGTTTGTTGGCGTTGCCGGCGGGCATGTTTTCGCAGGTGGGGACGATGGCGATGAGGTTAATCGGCAGCTTGAGTTTGACTGCTGCGCAGAATGTGCCGATAACGGTGGCCGCGCCGCACATGTCAAACTTCATTTCATCCATGTTGGCACCGGGTTTGAGCGAGATGCCGCCGCTGTCGAAGGTGATGCCTTTGCCGACCAATACGGTGGGGGCGGCGGTTTTGTCGGCGGCACCGAAGTAGCTCAGTTCGACCAAGTAGGGATCTTGCGTGCTGCCTTTGGCGACCGACCAGAATGAGCCCATATTGGCTTGGATGTAGTCTTTGCCGATGATTTTGGCGGTTGCGCCGAGTTTTTCGGCTTCGGCTTTGGCGGTTTGGGCTAAAAATTCGGGCGTGCACTCGTTGGGGGCGGCGTTGCCTAAGTCGCGGCAGAGGGTTTGGCCGTAAACTTGGGCTTCGGCCGCAGCCAGGGCGGCATTGACTTTATCGGCATGGGCGCTATGGAATACGGCAGTTTCGAATTTGGCCGGTTTGGCTTCTTTTTTGTAGCGGTCGAAACGGTAGGCGGCATTGCCGAATGCGGCGGCGAGGGCTTCGGCCACGCGCGGGGCGTTTACTTCGCAAAACGGTGCGAGTTCGACATTGACCTGCGCTTGGTTTTGCGCCCATTTGGCGGCGTCGCTTGCGGCTTTGTTGAGCGCGGCGCGGTCGAAATCTTTTAAGCGCAATACCGCTACGGCCTGCAGGCCGTCTGAAGCGGGGATTTTGGTGTCGGTAAAGTTTTGGCCTTCTTCCAGCGATCGGGCGAGGGCTTGCGCGGTTTCGTGACCAAGCTGCGCGGCTTCGGTAAAGACAAATAACAGCGCGCCCGCCTGATTTGGCTGCAAGGTTTCGGCTTTTGTGCTAAATTCCACGTTTGTTCTCCTGATGATAGGGTGTCGGGATGTTTTCAGACGGCATGGCCGCTGCGGCGCGAAGCCGTCTGAAAAATATGCTTGATTGTACTCTATGTGCAGGCCGTCTGAAACCTTATCCGGACATCAGTGCAGATCACGTGTGAAGCGTGTTGCGCTTTGAAATTTTCTGCTTAATATAGCTTTTTATGATTTACCAACGCAATTTTATTAAAGAACTCTCCTTTACCGCCGTCGGCGTGTTTGTGGTGTTGCTGGCGGTATTGGTGTCCACGCAGGCCATCAACCTGCTCGGCCGCGCGGCAGACGGGCGGGTGGCGACGGAAGCGGTATTGGCGCTGGTCGGCTTCTGGGTCATCGGCATGACGCCGCTTTTGCTGGTGTTGACGGCGTTTATCAGCACGCTGACGGTGCTGACCCGCTACTGGCGCGACAGCGAAATGTCGGTCTGGCTGTCCAGCGGCTTGTCGCTGCGCCAGTGGGTGAAGCCCGTGATGCAGTTTGCCGTGCCGTTTGCGCTGCTGATTGCCGTGATGCAGCTGTGGGTGATGCCGTGGGCGGAGCTGCGCAGCCGCGAATATGCGGAAATCCTCAAGCAGAAGCAGGAATTGTCGCTGGTGGAAGAGGGCAAGTTCAATACGCTGGGCAAACGCAGCGACCGCGTGTATTTTGTGGAAACGTTCGACGCGGATTCAGGCATTATGCGTAATCTGTTTTTGCGCGAACAAGACGATAAAGGCAACGATACGGTGGTGTTTGCCAAAGAGGGCAGCTTCTCGCTCGCCGACAACAAGCGCACGCTGGAGCTGCGCCACGGCTACCGCTACAGCGGCACGCCGGGCAAGGCCGATTACAACCGCGTCTCGTTTGAGCAGCTGGATTTGGTCATCAGCACCACGCCGAAAATCGTCGATCCGATTTCGCACCGACGCACCATTCCCACTTCGCAGCTGATCGGCAGCAGCGACCCGCAGCACCGCGCCGAGCTGATGTGGCGCGTCTCGCTGCCCGTGAGCGTGCTGCTGCTCTGTCTGCTGGCCGTGCCGCTGTCGTATTTCAATCCGCGCACGGGGCATACCTACAATATTCTGATTGCCATCGGTATGTTTCTGCTCTACCAAAACGGCCTGACCCTGCTGCGCCGCGCGGTGGAAAGCGGCAAAATCCCGTTTATCGTCGGCCTGCTGCCGATGCATATCCTGATTTTGCTGGCGGCATTGGTGCTGCTGCGGGTACGCAGTATGCCCGCGCAGCCGTTTTGGCAGGCCGTGGGTAAGAGCTTAACCCTGAAAGGCGGAAAATCATGAATTTGGTTTCGCGTTATATTATCCGCCAGATGGCCGTGATGGCCGTGTATGCGCTGCTGGCGTTTTTGGCGCTGTACAGCTTTTTTGAAATCATCAACGAAGCGGGCAATCTCGGCAGAGGCGGCTACAACGCTTGGACGATGACGCAGTATGTTCTGCTGCAGATGCCCGCACGCGCCTACGAGCTGATGCCGCTGGGCGTATTAATCGGCGGCCTGATTGCCTTGAGCCAGCTGGCGGCGGGCAGCGAGCTGACGGTGATGAAAGCCAGCGGCTTGAGCACCAAAAAGCTGCTGCTGATTTTGTCGCAATTCGGCCTGATTTTCGCCGTGGCAACGGCCGCACTCGGCGAATGGGTTGCGCCGTCTCTGAGCCAGCGCGCGGAAAATCTGAAAGCGAGTGCCATTCACGGCAAAATCAGCACCGGCGCGTCGGGCTTGTGGCTGAAAGAGCAGAACAACATCATCAACGTGCGCGAAATGCTGCCCGACCATACGCTTTTGGGCATCAAAATCTGGCAGCACAACGACCGCTACGAATTGGTGGAAGCAGCGGAAGCCGACAGCGCGGTGTTGAACGCCGACGGCTCGTGGCAGCTGGAAAACGTGCGCCGCAGCGCATTGTCGGACAATCAGGTCAGCGTCTCCGAGCAGGCGCAGCTGCAATGGCCGGTGGCGCTGAAAAGCAGCCTTTTAGACGTATTGCTGGTCAACCCCGATCAAATGTCGGTATCGGAGCTGACCGCCTACATCACCCATTTGGAAAACAACCGCCAGCAAACGCAAACCTACGCCATCGCCTGGTGGCGCAAGCTGATGTACCCCGTAGCGGCCTGGGTGATGGCGCTGGTGGCCTTTGCCTTTACCCCGCAAAACACGCGCCACGGCAATATGGGCTTGAAACTGTTCGGCGGCATCTGCCTAGGGCTGGCGTTTCACTTCGCCGGGCGGCTGTTCGGCTTTACCAGCCAGCTTTACGGCATCCCGCCTTTCCTTGCTGGCATACTGCCGACGGCGATTTTCGCACTGCTGGCGGTGTATCTGATACGCAGGCAGGAAAAACGCTGAAATACGGTTAAAAAGCCGTCTGACAAATACCCGATTGGGGTTTTTCAGACGGCTTTTTTGTTTTGTTTTCTAGGAATGTAATGCCTCTCACACCCTAAGGCAGCTTGGGCTTAACCTTGACGCTCAACGGCAGATGGTCGGAGAGTTTCTGCCAATGGGTGCTGTTGTGGATTTGCGCGTCTAAAATGTCCAGATTGCGGGTATAAACGCGGTCAAGGCTGAGCAGCGGCATACGGGCGGGGAAGGTTTTGGGGCGCTTGCCGCGCTCGTCCACAAACACTTCTTCCAAATCCAAGGCGCTGCCCAGGGTGCGGGCGGATTTCTGCCGCCAGTCGTTGAAATCGCCGGCGATAATCAGCGGGCTGTCGCGGCTGATGTGGCGGCTGACGTATTCAAAAATGGCCTGATACTGCTTGGCGCGGTCGGGCTCGCGCAGGTTGAGGTGGGCGCACAGGCAGACCAGCGGCGTTTCCCAGCCTTCGGGCAGCACTTCGCAATGCAATACGCCGCGCTGCTCCATTTTGTTGACGCTGATATTCAGATTATGGCGCGTATCAATGGGCAGATGGCTGAGTATGGCATTGCCGTGGTGGCGCTCGGGGAAAACCGCGTTTTTGCCGTAGCTGCGGTGAAAATCCAGATGCTCGCCCAATACGTCGTAATGCGGCTTGTCGGGGAACTCGGAAAACTTGTGATGCCGCCCCGTATGCTGCCCCTGCACTTCCTGCAGAAACAATACGTCCGAATTCAGGTTTTTCAGCGCTTCGGCCATGCGGTCAAGCTGCACCTTGCGGTTGAGCGCCGACATACCTTTGTGCATATTGTAGGAGGTAACGGTAACGGGAGATGCGGACATAGTGAAAAGCGAAAAGAGACGGAAGGGCGCGGCTGCTTGCCGCTTATCCCGTATAGTATAGCAGCAGCCCGTGTAAAGTTTATGCGGGTTTGCGGAAAAAAGCCGTCTGAAAATACGCGCAGGGTTAGGGGTATTTTCAGACGGCTTT
>NZ_BCWL01000011.1 GCF_001592185.1 Bergeriella denitrificans NBRC 102155 | reverse complement strand
TGAAGCAGCAAGTCCGCCGACCCGTACTGTCTGGACTGTCTGTGGCTTGCAGCCTTGTCTCAATCTAAATTGAAACGACTATATGCCATCCAAAGCGGCAATAAAAAACGGAATGGCGAAACCATTCCGTTTTCAGACGGCATCAAGCAGCTTGATGCGGTATGCGGCAGATTATACGTTGACTGTTTTGGCAACTTCGTTGTACGAATCGATTTCGTTGAAGTTCATGTAACGGTAAATCTTGTCGCCGTTTTCATCGATGATACCGATGTTGGCTTGATACTCTTCTACGGTCGGGATTTTGCCCAGTTTCGAACAAATCGCCGCCAATTCCGCAGAGCCCAAGAACACGTTGGTGTTTTTACCCAAGCGGTTCGGGAAGTTGCGGGTGGAAGTGGACATCACGGTCGCGCCTTCGCGTACTTGCGCCTGGTTACCCATACACAGCGAGCAGCCCGGCATTTCCATGCGCGCTCCTGCGCGGCCGAGCACGCCGTAGTGGCCTTCTTCGGTCAGCTGTTGGGCGTCCATCTTGGTCGGCGGCGCAATCCACAGGCGTACCGGCGTATCGGCTTTGCCTTCGAGCAGCTTCGAGGCGGCACGGAAGTGGCCGATATTGGTCATGCATGAGCCAATGAATACTTCGTCGATTACCGTGCCGGATTTTTCAGACATGAAGCATACGTCGTCCGGGTCGTTCGGGCAGGCGATAATCGGCTCTTTGATGTCGTCCATGTTGATTTCGATGACGGCGGCGTATTCGGCATCGGCATCGGCTTCCAACAGCTGCGGATTGGCCAGCCATGCCTCCATGGCTTTGATACGGCGCTCCAGCGTGCGCGGATCTTTGTAGCCGTCGGCAATCATGTTTTTCATCAACACGATATTGGACTTCATGTATTCGATAATCGGTGCTTCGTTCAGCTTCACGGTACAGCCGGCGGCGGAACGTTCTGCAGAGGCATCGGACAATTCGAATGCTTGCTCGACTTTCAAATCGGGCAGACCTTCGATTTCCAAAATGCGGCCGGAGAAGATATTTTTCTTACCGGCTTTGGCTACGGTGAGCAGGCCTTGCTTGATGGCGTAGAGCGGAATCGCGTTCACCAAATCGCGCAGGGTTACGCCCGGCTGCAGCTTGCCGCTGAAGCGCACCAATACCGATTCCGGCATATCCAAAGGCATGACACCGGTTGCGGCGGCAAAAGCCACCAGGCCGGAACCTGCCGGGAAGGAAATGCCCAGCGGGAAACGGGTGTGCGAGTCGCCGCCGGTACCGACGGTATCGGGCAGCAGCAAACGGTTCAGCCATGAGTGGATAACGCCGTCGCCAGGGCGAAGCGATACGCCGCCGCGGGTGGAGATAAACTCAGGCAGCTCTTTGTGGGTACGCACGTCCACCGGTTTCGGATAGGCTGCGGTGTGGCAGAACGACTGCATCACCAAATCGGCGGAGAAGCCCAAGCAGGCCAAGTCTTTCAACTCGTCGCGGGTCATCGGACCGGTGGTGTCCTGCGAACCTACGGTGGTCATTTTCGGCTCGCAATAAGTACCCGGGCGTACGCCTTGGCCTTCCGGCAAACCGCAGGCGCGGCCAACCATTTTTTGCGCCAGTGTAAAACCGGCTTTGCTTTCCGCAGGCGCTTGCGGCAGGCGGAATTTGTCGGAAGCGGGCAGACCCAGCGCTTCGCGCGCTTTAGAGGTCAGGCCGCGGCCGATAATCAGATTGATACGGCCGCCCGCTTGCACTTCGTCCAGCAATACTTGCGACTTCAGCGCGAATTCGGCAACGGTTTCGCCGTTTTTCACGATTTTGCCTTCATAAGGCAGAATATCGACCACATCGCCCATTTTCAGCGCGGATACATCAACTTCAATCGGCAAGGCGCCGGAGTCTTCTTGGGTGTTGAAGAAAATCGGTGCGATTTTTCCGCCCAAGCATACGCCGCCGAAACGTTTGTTCGGCACAAACGGAATGTCTTCGCCGGTATGCCAAATCACGGAGTTGGTGGCGGATTTGCGCGAAGAACCGGTGCCGACCACATCGCCGACGTAGGCAACCGGATGGCCTTTGGCTTTCAACTCTTCCAAGAGTTTAATCGGACCGACTTCGCCCGGCTTGTCGGGATTAATGCCGTCGCGCGGGTTTTTCAGCATCGCCAGCGCGTGCAACGGAATGTCGGGGCGCGACCAAGCATCGGGCGCAGGAGACAAATCATCGGTATTGGTTTCGCCGTCAACCTTGAATACGGTTACGGTAATTTTTTCAGGAACGGCTTCGCGTGAAGTAAACCATTCGGCATCCGCCCAAGACTGCAGCACTTCCTTGGCAAACGCATTGCCTTTTTCGGCTTTTTCCTGAACATCGTGGAAAGAATCAAACATCAGCAGGGTGTGTTTCAAACCCTTGGCTGCAATCGGCGCCAGTTTTTCATCGTCCAGCAGCTCAATCAGCGGGTGGATGTTGTAGCCGCCGAGCATGGTGCCGAGCAGCTCCGTCGCATATTCCGGAGAAATCAGCGGACTGGCGGCGCTGCCTTCTGCAACGGCGGCCAAGAAAGAGGCTTTGACTTTGGCCGCATCGTCCACGCCGGGCGGAACGCGGTGCGCCAGCAAATCAACCAAAAATTTACCTTCGCCTGCGGGCGGATTTTTCAGCAGCTCAATCAAATCGGCAGTTTGCTGCGCGTTTAAGGGAAGGGCGGGAATACCGAGAGCAGCACGCTCGGCGGCGGCTTTACGATAGGCTTCTAACATCTCTTTGTTCCTTTAAGGTGTTTTTCTTCTGAAAGTGCAAATATTCGGACGGACGAACAAGATTTGCGGCTTGGAATTGCAAGCAATCCCTCCTGCCCAATCATAGACGAAATTTGCCTGCTTGAAAATAGATTGTTGTCGAATGTAGTGAAGATTTTAGTGTTTGATTAGGGAATGCGGATGTTTGGCGGCATTGAAAATGACATAGGCTTGCTCCACTTGAAAGATTCGAAAAAAATTGAGCGTTGCCGTGGCGGAAGATGCACGGGCAACGCTCGATTGGGTTACAGACAAATCATGTAGTGTTCATTTTCAGACGGCCTGTTCGGCAGCTAATCTGTTGTTTACATGAATGCATTGAAAATCAAAACCATGCTCAGGGCAGAGAAAGCACCGATGAAGGAGACGGTGGTTTTGGCCATAAATTGGTCTTTCACTTCGGTCAAGCCGTAGAGGCCGTTGAATACCCAGAAGCCGCTGTCGTTGAAGTAGCTGAACGATACTGCGCCGGCACAGGTGGACATGGCGACCAAAGTCGGATCCAGTCCCAATTGCGGAACCAGCGGTGCGGTCAGCGTGGCGGCGGTAATCAGAGCCACGGTGGCGCTACCCAGGGAAATCCTCATCAGTGCGGCAATCACAAACGGAATCAGAATGCCCGGAATGCCGAGGTTCAGTACGGTTTCGCCCAAAGCGTTACCGATACCGGCATCGCGTACGACGTAGCCCAAAGCACCGCCCGCGCCGGTAATAAACAGAATCATACCGGTGGATTGCACGCCTTCTTCGATGGAGCGGCTCAGTTCTTTTTTGGAGAAGCGGCGGCCCAAGGTGTAAATGGCAATCAGCAGGCCGATAATCAGGGCGATAATCGGGTGGCCGACCATTTTCAGGAAGTTGGCAAACTCATTTTCGTATTTCAGGAACGAAACAACGGTATTGCCCAAAATCAATGCAAGAGGAACCAAAATCGGCGCGAAAGACAGCCATGCGCTTGGCAGGTTTTTCTCTTTATACATGTTTTCCAGGCTTTCAATGGATTTGATGTATTCCGCCTTGAACTCTTTTCGGTCAAAGCCATTGCCGTCTGCACTCGGTACTTGGTAGATTTTCGTACCCAGCCATTTTGCATAGAGCGTTGCCAAAATCAAAGTCGGAATGGTCATCAGCATGCCCCAGAGAATCATCATGCCCATATCGACTTCCAAAATGCCGGCCACGGCCAACGGGCCGGGTGTCGGCGGAATGAAAGTATGCGAAAGCTGGAGGCCTGTAGCCATCGCTAAGCCCAAGCCGACCACGCTTTTACCGGTCATGCGCGACAGTGAGCGGGCCAAGGGCGTCAGAATCACCAAACCGGAGTCTGCGAATACCGGAATGGCGACGACCCAACCGGTAATAGCGAGTGCCCATTCTTCTTTGGCTTTGCCGATCCATTTGATGATGGAAAACGCCATTTGTTCGGCGGCGCCCGATTTTTCCAACACCGCGCCCATCATCACGCCGAGGCCGATAATGATACCGGTGCTGCCCAAAGTACTGCCGAAGCCTTTGGTGACCGAGCCGATAACTTCGGAAAACGGCAGGCCGCCGATCAGGCCGGTAACCAGCGCGGACAAAATCAAAGCAACGAAAACGTGAATCCGCGTTTTCATGGCGAGTATGAGGAGGAGGACAATCCCGACTGCCAAACCAATCAGCATTTGGGTGGAACTAACTGCTGTTTCCATTTTTTATTCCTTAATCAAAACGAATTTCAGAAAACTGCTCTGCTGTATGCCGGTTTGAAACTGCCATGTGTTTCCGGTATGGCAGTTTCAAACCGATTGGCGGTTTAGCGTACCAAGCAAGGTTTTTTATTATCGAATTCCCAACCCGGAATCAGATATTGCATGGCCATGGCATCGTTTCGTGCGCCCAGTCCCATGTTTTTATAGAGTTCGTGGGCTTTCATGACTTGATCCATATCCAATTCGATACCCAAGCCCGGTTTCTTCGGCACTTCCACCAAGCCGCCTTTGATTTGCAGTGGCTCTTTGGTCAGGCGTTGGTTGCCTTCCTGCCAAATCCAGTGGGTGTCGATGGCGGTGATGTCGCCCGGCGCGGCGGCGGCAACGTGGGTAAACATCGCCAGTGATACGTCGAAGTGGTTGTTGGAGTGAGAACCCCAAGTCAAGCCCCATTCGTGACACATTTGCGCCACGCGTACCGAGCCTTGCATGGTCCAGAAATGCGGGTCGGCCAGCGGGATATCGACGGATTGCAGCGAAATGGTGTGTCCCATTTGGCGCCAGTCGGTAGCAATCATATTGGTGGCGGTCGGCAGGCCGGTGGCGCGGCGGAACTCGGCCATCACTTCGCGGCCGGAATAGCCTTGTTCCGCGCCGCAGGGGTCTTCGGCGTAAGCCAAAACGCCTTTGAGTTCTTTACCGATTTCGATGGCTTCGGCCAATGACCATGCGCCGTTGGGGTCGAGGGTAATGCGGGCTTCTGGGAAGCGTTTGGCCAGTGCTTTGATGGATTCGGCTTCTTCGATACCTGCCAACACGCCGCCTTTGAGTTTGAAGTCGTTGAAGCCGTATTTTTCGTAGGCGGCTTCGGCCAATCGCACCACGGAATCAGGCGTCATGGCTGCTTCGTGGCGTACGCGGTACCAATCGCACGGATCGTTTTCCTGATTTTGGTAAGGCAGGTCGGTTTTTTTGCGGTCGCCGATGAAGAAGAGGTAGCCCAACATTTCTACCGCATCGCGCTGTTGTCCGTCGCCCAAGAGAGAAGCCACGGTTACGTTTAGGAATTTGCCCAGCAAATCGAGCATAGCCGCTTCGATGGCGGTAACGACGTGGATGGTGGTGCGCAAGTCAAAGGTTTGCAAACCGCGGCCGCCTGCGTCGCGGTCGGCAAAGGTACGGCGCACGCTTTCCATCACGTTTTTATATTCGCCGAGGGTTTTGCCGACAACCAGAGGCTTGGCGTCTTCCAAGGTTTGGCGGATTTTTTCGCCGCCCGGCACTTCGCCGACACCGGTATTGCCGCTGTTGTCTTTCAGAATCACGATATTGCGGGTGAAATAGGGGGCGTGTGCGCCGCTCAGGTTCAGCAGCATACTGTCGTGGCCGGCTACGGGAATAACGGTCATTTCTGTAATAACGGGGGCTGTCATAAAAAACTCCTTATTTGATGAATTTCGATAACTGCTTTCAGACGGCTTTAACTTACATTTACCTGAAAGCCATTATAGGTAAACCGATACACGAAATAATCAGACAAATACCAGAACATAATCGCTGTTTTCCGGTATTTTTTTGGGCATCGGCACAATGGTTGGAGAACTTGCATGGCGGGCGTTGCGGATTATGGTATTTTTGGAATAGTTGACAAACGCAGTTGGCGTATGCACATATTTTGATGTCTTTTTCCGGTTTTTTTTGTGTAAATGCACGATGATTAATCGGTTGAAAAAAATTAGACTGTACAAAATTTCCAAAAACAAGGAGCGGTGTCATGAATGAGAAATATATTCCCAATACTTTGCGTCGGCGTTTGCTCGAAGGTGAGCGGCTAATCGGCTGTTGGAGTGCGCTGGGCAGCCCGGTTACGACGGAGGTATTGGGCTTGGCCGGTTTCGACTGGATTCTGCTTGACGGGGAGCATGCACCGAACGATGTATTGTCTTTCCTGCCGCAGTTGATGGCTTTGAAAGACAGCGCGAGCATACCGGTTGTGCGCCCGCCCCAAAACGATCCCGTAGTCATCAAACGCTTGTTGGATATCGGATTTTTCAATATTTTGGTACCTTATGTGGAAACGGAGGAAGACGCGCTGCGTGCTGTAGCTTCGACCCGCTATCCGCCGCACGGAATCCGGGGCGTATCGGTGTCGCACCGCAACAACGGCTATGGTACGGTACCCGATTACTTTGAAGTGATTAACGGGAATATCGGCGTGATGGTGCAGGTGGAAAGCCGGTTGGGTGTTGAAAACGTTGAAAAAATCGCTGCGGTGGAAGGCGTGGATTGCGTATTTGTCGGCCCGGGCGATTTGTCGGCGGCTTTGGGTTATATCGGCCAGCCGAACCATCCAGAAGTGCAAAAAGCGATTCAGGATATTTTTGCCGCTGCGAAAAAACACGGCAAGGCCTGCGGCATTCTGGCACCGGCGGAAGAGGATGCCCGCCGCTATATGGAATGGGGTGCAACGTTCGTCGGCGTCGGCAGCGATTTGGGTGTATTCCGCGCCGCCAGCCGGGCTTTGGCAGATAAGTTTTTATAGTCGGATGACACGGAATGAGACAAGGCAGCAATGCTGTATTGTTCTGTGTTAATGACGATAAAGTAAATTCGAATGATTCCCGTGTTTTCAGACGGCATAACCAGGCCGTCTGAAAACGGGCAAATGTGTATAGAAAGGAAAGTTATGAAAATCGGTTTTATCGGCTTGGGCATTATGGGCAAACCCATGAGCAAAAACCTGCTGAAGGCAGGGCATGAGTTGGTGGTATTGGATACCAAAAAAGAAGCGGTCGACGAATTGGTGGCGGCCGGTGCGAAAAGCGCGGCTACGCCTAAGGAAGTGGCGCAGCAGGTTGATGCGGTCATCACCATGCTGCCCAATTCTCCGCATGTAAAAACCGTGGTTTTGGGAGAAAACGGTGTGATTGAAGCCGCCCGCGAAGGTTTGGCCGTAATCGACATGAGCTCCATCGCGCCTTTGGCCAGCCGTGAAATTTATGAAGAACTGGCGGAGAAAGGCGTGGAAATGCTCGATGCGCCGGTAAGCGGCGGGGAGCCGAAAGCCATCGACGGCACGCTGTCGGTGATGGTCGGCGGTAAAAAAGAAGTGTTCGACAAATACTTCGATGTGATGAAAGCCATGGCGGGTTCGGTGGTTTATACCGGCGATATCGGTGCGGGCAATGTGACCAAGCTGGCCAACCAAGTGATTGTGGCGCTGAACATTGCCGCCATGTCGGAGGCGTTGGTGTTGGCAACCAAAGCCGGTGTCGATCCTGAACTGGTTTACCAAGCGATTCGCGGCGGTTTGGCCGGCAGCACCGTATTGGATGCCAAAGCACCGATGGTACTTGACCGCAACTTCAAGCCGGGCTTCCGTATCGATTTGCATATCAAAGACTTGGCCAATGCTTTGGATACTTCCCACGGCGTCGGTGCCAGTCTGCCGCTGACCGCTGCGGTGATGGAGATGATGCAGGTTCTGAAGCTCGACGGTCACGGCCAGGAAGACCACAGTGCTTTGGCGCGCTATTACGAGAAGCTGACCAACAGCGAAGTGAAGCGTTCCAATTAATCTCGGCACGCAAATAAAAGGGGGGAGATGAAACGGATATTCCCCCTTTTTTATCCTGAAACCGGCCAAACGGCGGTTTCAGACGGCCTGTGTCTGAGTTTTATCCACAGAGAACGGAAAAAATGAAAATTCTGATTGCACCGGATTCTTATAAGGAAAGCCTGTCTGCCTTGCAGGTCGCGCAGCTGGTAGAGCAGGGATTTAAAACGGTTTTTCCCGAAGCCGAGTATGTTAAAGTGCCCGTCGCCGACGGCGGGGAGGGAACGGTCGATACCATGATTGAAGCGACCGGAGGCCGGAAAATCGAATGTATGGTGACAGGCGCACTGGGCACGCCCCAACCGGCATTTTGGGGATTGTCGGGCGACGGTAAAACCGCTTTTATCGAAATCGCTTCGGCCTGCGGATTGGAGCAGGTGCCGTCTGAAAAGCGCAATCCTCTGGTGACTACGACTTACGGCGTGGGCGAATTGATTTTAAACGCGCTGGATGAAGGCGTGCGCCATTTCATCATCGGTTTGGGCGGCAGTGCGACCAATGACGGCGGTGCGGGCATGCTGCAGGCTTTGGGCGCAAGACTTTCAGACGGCCTCGGCAACAATCTGCGTTACGGAGGCGGGGCATTGGCGGACTTGTCTGCGATTGATGTCGGCGGTTTGGACGGCCGTCTGAAAGATTGCCGTTTCGACGTAGCTTGCGATGTGACCAATCCGCTGGTGGGCGAGAGCGGTGCTTCGCATATTTTCGGCCCGCAAAAGGGTGCGACACCGGAGATGGTGCTGCAATTGGACAGCGCGTTGAACCATTATGCCGATATGGTCCGGCGCGATTTGGGTATCGAAGTGAAAGAGTTACCCGGAGCGGGGGCGGCAGGCGGATTGGGCGCGGCGTTTGCCGGCGTTTTGGGCGGCAGCCTGCAAAGCGGTATCGGCATTATTACCCGCCTGCTGGACTTGGAAACTAAAATGCAGGGGGCGGATTTGGTGATAACGGGGGAAGGTAGAATCGACCGGCAGAGTATCAACGGCAAAGTACCCGTCGGGGTGGCCGCGATTGCCAAAAAGTACGGTATTCCCGTTATCGGTATTGCCGGCAGCTTGGGGCAGGGTGTGGAAGTCGTGAATGATTACGGCATTGATGCCGTGTTCAGTATTTTGAACAAATGCTGTACCTTTCCCGAAGCCGCCGCAGAAGCCGCTGAAAACTTGGAGCTGGCCGCCCGCAATATCGCCAAGCTGCTGAAACTGGATTTATCCGGAACTTAACCCATTAGGAACGCCCATGCCTGTTTACGCTTTGGATGCCAAACTCGCCCAGAAAATCGTCGAACGCACCATGGACATCATCGGATGCAATGTCAACATTATGGATGCGAAAGGCAAAATCATTGCCAGCGGCGACGATGGGCGTGTGGGTGAGCTGCACGACGGTGCGTTGCTGGCGATTTCGCAGGGGCGCACGGTGGAGATTTGCGCGGATACGAGCAAAAATCTGCAGGGCGTGCGGCCGGGTATCAACCTGCCGCTGCGTTTCGACGGGGAAACGGTCGGGGCAATCGGTTTAACCGGCAATCCCGATGATTTGAAAGAGTTCGGCCGCCTGGTGTGCATGACGGCGGAGATGATGTTGGAGCAGGCGCGGCTGTTTGAGATGTTGGCGCAGGATGCGCGCTTGAAAGAGGAGCTGATTTTAAACTTGGTTTCCAGCGCGGAAATCACGCCTGCGATGACGGAATGGGCCCACCGGCTCGGGGTGGATTTGTCGGTGCCGCGCGTGGTATGCATTATCGAGGTGGACACGGGGCATTTGAGTATCGATGCCATCAGCAACGAGCTGCATAATCTGCAAAACCTGCTCAATTATCCGGAGCGGGACAATCTGGTGGCGATTTTGTCGCTGACGCAGATTGTGATTCTCAAGCCGGCGCTGGATGCGTTCGGGCGTTGGGACGTGCAGAACCACATGGAGCGCGTGCATCTCTTGGTGTCGCGCATGAACGAGCAGACTTCGCTGAACGTGCGTATTGCTTTGGGCAATTATTTTGCCGACGGCGGCGGCTTGGGCAATACGATTGCGTTGTCTTACCAAACGGCGCAAACGACGCTGGAAGTGGGCAAAAGCCGCTCGCCCGAGGCGCGGATTTACAATTATCAGGAGCTGATGCTGCCGGTGTTGCTCAACCAGCTGAAAGACGGCTGGCAGCGGCGCGAGCTGGCGCGTACGCTCGACAGGCTGCGGCAGGAGGATAAAAACGGCCTGCTGGTGAAAACGCTGCTGGCGTGGTTTGCCAACAATATGCAGTCGGCGGCGACGGCTAAGGCTTTGTTTGTATACCGCAATACGCTGGAATATCGGCTGAATAAGATTGCGGAGCTGACGAAGCTGGATTTGAGCCATACGGACGACCGGTTTTTGCTGTATATCGCGGTGCATATGGCTTGATGGGCAGGCTGTGGACATAAAAAAGCCGTCTGAAAATGAAATTTTCAGACGGCTTTTTGCATGGCGGATACGGTTACATCACATCCAGCGTGTCGATGCCCAGCAAATCCAGGCCTTGCTTCAGAATATCGCCGGTGAGCTTTGCCAGCTGCAAACGGGTGTTGCGGGCTTGGCCTTCGGCTTTCAGAATCGGGCAGGCTTCGTAGAAGCGGGAGAACAGGGTCGC
The DNA here is from genome assembly GCF_001592185.1 of Bergeriella denitrificans NBRC 102155. Classification (GTDB taxonomy): domain Bacteria; phylum Pseudomonadota; class Gammaproteobacteria; order Burkholderiales; family Neisseriaceae; genus Neisseria; species Neisseria denitrificans. The sequence goes on along the minus strand of NZ_BCWL01000011.1, from coordinate 10,567 downwards.
CACTTGATACAGATAAGCCGCCAGATAGTGCGGATAGGCGGTATCGGCCACGCTGTTTAAAACATCTTCGAATTTCAGCAACTCCAACGCCAGTTGTTTTTCTAGAGGCTCGCTCAGGGTCAGCGGGGCGTTGGGAGCCCAGTCGTTTGCTTTTTTGAATACGGACTGCACGCGGGTGTAGGCGTATTGCAGGTAAGGGGCGGTATTACCCTCGAAGCTCAGCATCGCGTCCCAATCGAACACATAATCGCTGGTGCGGTTTTTGCTCAAATCGGCGTATTTGACCGCGCCGATGCCGACAGCAGTCGAAATTTCATCGATATAACCAAGAGCACTATCAGTATATTCTTCAGAACCTTTAATAATTTTATCGATTTGGTTAATGGGTAAATGATATGTGAAATTATTTTCTAGAGTAATTTCAATATTTTTGGATTCAGAGTTGTACTTAAGTTTATTTTTTAAGTTTTCTGAATTTGTTAATGATGAGATTAGTTCCAAACCCTTTTCTAATTCATCTGTTAATTGCCATTTTGGATTTTTTTCTTTGATTACGGCTTCTGCTTTCCTTTTTGATTCTTCGAGTAAATCAACTAGTTTAACGGTATCGCCACTTCTTGTTTTAAAAGGCTTACCATCTTTGCCCATCATTGTGCCAAAGCCAATAAATTCAGCCTCAACTCTTGCTGGTAGATATCCTGCTTTGCGAGCTGTTACAAATAATTGTTGAAAGTGTAAAGCCTGTCGGTGATCTACAACATAAAGCAGGCGATCTGCATTTAATTTATCTACTCGATATCGTAAACATGCTAAATCTGTTGAAGCATATAAGAAACCACCACCTTTCTTCTGCACGATAAAAGCAGAGGGTTCGCCCTCTTTATTTTTAAAATCATCTAGGAATACAACTTTTGCTCCGTCATCTTCAACAGCAATACCTTGTTTAACCAAGTTATTTACTACGGCTTGTAAATCATCATTGTATTTTGATTCGCCCGCAACGTCTTCGGGCGTGAGTTTCAAGCCCAGCGTGTCGTAAACGGCTTGGGCGTGGCTGAGGGAGATTTCGACAAACTGTTTCCACAGTGCCGATACGGTTTCATCACCGCCTTGCAGCTTCACCACATATTCGCGTGCGGTGTCGGCAAAGGCCGGGTCTTCATCGAAGCGCACTTTGGCGTTGCGGTAAAACTGCTCCAAATCGGCCAATTTGAATGCCGCGTCGTCTTTCTGCTGCTCAACCAGATACGCCACCAGCATGCCGAACTGCGTACCCCAGTCGCCGACGTGGTTTTGGCGGATAACGCGGTTGCCCATGAATTCGAGCACGCGCGAAATGCTGTCGCCGATGATGCTGGAGCGCAGGTGGCCGACGTGCATTTCTTTGGCCAGATTCGGCGAAGAATAGTCGATGACCACGGTTTTTTTATTGGCGGTTTCCGCCACGCCCAAGCGCGGGTCGGTTAAGGCCGTCTGAATATGCTGCGCCAGAAATTCGGGCTTCAGGCGCAGGTTGATAAAGCCGGGGCCGGCCACTTCGGCAGATTCGATAACGGCGTTACCTGCCAGCGCGGCGGCGACTTTTTGCGCCAATTCGCGCGGATTCTGCTTGGCCTGCTTTGCCGCACCCATTACGCCGTTGATTTGGAAATCGCCGAATTCGGCGTTTTTGGCGGGCTGTAAAACCACAGGCGCACCCGCGATACCGGCTTGCTCAAACGCCGCTTCGGCTTCGCGTGCTACGGTTTGGTGTAAGTTCATGGTGGGGTTCTCAAAATTCGTCAGGGCGGTATTTTAAAAGATTTCGGGCTTTTGATACAGAGTAAAGCATGAAAAAGCCGTTTGAAAATCCGTTTTTCAGACGGCTTTTTTACGCCGTGCTCACTCCGGCAGTAAAGGCCGCTGTCGGGCAATCGCGCGGATAACGGTGCGGTTGGGTGCGAGGGCGCGGCGCAGGCGGCGGGAGAGCGGCTGCGGTAGGCCGAGGATTTCGGCGGTCAGCGCGGCGGCGCATACCGGTGCGGTAGCCAGGCCGCGCGTGCCGTGGGCGGTGTTGATGTAGGCATTCGGCAGATAGGGGCAGAGCGTGTCGATGCGGTAGTTTTTGTCTAAGGCGAGTTTGGCGTATACCTGCTGCATGGCGGCAATGTCGCCGAGCGCGCCGACCAGCGGCAGGTGGTCGGGGCTGTCGCAACGCAGCGCGGCGTGGCCTGCGGCGCGTTCGGGCGGGTTGAGGCCGTCTGAAAACAGTGAAGCGGCCAACTCGGGATGCAGCCGCCGCAAGGTCGCGCGGTTTTCTAATTCTTCGGCGGCGTGCCAGCGGTTATCGGCGTTGTTGATGCCGAAGGTCGCGCCGTAGCAGTGCTGCCCCGCCCAAGCCGGGCTGATGTAACCCTCGCCGGATACGGCGCAGCGCAACGTTTGAGAAAAGGCCGAAGCCGCAGCCACGCCGGTTTGGCCGCGTATCAGGCGGTAGGGCAGCGCGGCGATATTGGCATCGGCGGCTGCAGGGCTTTGAGCGCCCGTGCAATACACAATATGGCTGCCGCTCAGCTCGGCTTGCGGCGTGTAAGCCGTCCAGCGTCCGTTGCCGTATGCCGCGTATTGCAGCGGCGCGTGTTCGTGCAGCGTAATCAGCGGGTGGTCGAGCAGGGTGCGAACCAGCGCGGGCGGGTGCAGCCAAACGCCTTGCGGCCAATACAGCCCGCCGCAGGGAAAATCCAGGCCGCTGACGGCGCGGATTTCAGGCGGCGTGACGCTGCGGTAGAGATGGCGGTGGCCGGTTTGCGCGCCCAATGCCTGATGGCGCTGCCGCTCGGCCTCATTGTAATCCAAGTGTACCACCCCGCCTGCGCCCCAGCTTTCGGCTTGCGGCAGCAGCCGCTCGAGCAGGCGGCGGGTGTAGCCGTAGCCGGCCAGCAGCAGCTCGGTTTGCTCGGTGGGGTGCGGCGAAATCTTGGCATACAGCAGCCCCTGGCGGTTGCCCGACCCGCCCTGCGCGGCTTCGGCGGCTTCAAGTACGCTGACGGGCACGCCCTGCTCGGCCAGCAGACGGGCGGTGGCCGCGCCGGCAATACCCGCACCGATTACCAGCACGCGCTCGGGCCGGGTGGCGGGCGGCGGCGTAAACCACGGCTTGTCTGCGGGTATGCGCTGCTGCGGCACGGGGGCGGTTTGCCAGCGGATATCTGCCGCGTCGAAATGCTCATGCAGCCGTGAAGCGGCGGCGGGCGGTGCAACCCACAGATGCTTGCCGGGCGCGATTTCGCCCAAGTCGTTGATGCTGTTGAATTGCAGGCATTGCAGGGCGTTTTTCAGACGGCTTTGCCAAAGCGGCAGCGGTATGGCGATATTGTTTTGAAAAGCAAATACCGTGGTATTGACTTCCGTGGCGGTAAATTCGGGAATAGCGTTTTCCGTCAGGCAAACCAGCAGATGCAGCGGCTCAGGGCGGGAAAAGGCGGCGGCATACAGCGCGTCGGCAGAGGGCGGGGTATTCCAGGCGAGGCAGGTGGTCATGGTGGGGAAACGGAGAAAGAAGTGCCGCATCGGGCGGCGGGGGTAGTGGTTTATCAGCGCAGACGGAATAAACGCATGGCTGCCTGCCTGTATCCGCTGCTTTTGCCGCGCTCAGGCCGTCTGAATATTGCGGGGCAACCGTATTTTCAGACGGCCGGGTGCGGCGGTGTCGTGCTTATTTTGAATGCGTGTTAAACCAGCGGTATTGCGGCTTGATGATGTCTTGCAGCTCGTACCAAGATATCGTCAGCTCGATTGCGCCGGCCGCCCACGGGCCGATTTCGTAGGGGCTGTAATGGAAGGTCAGGCCGTCGGGGCCGGTCATGAAATTGGTCATCGGCGCTTTGAGGGCGAAAAATTCTTTGTGGTCGCGTACGGCACGCGCGCATTCTGCCGGGTTGCCGCAGTCGGCTTTATTTCCGATGTCGGCTTCGTAGGCTTCTTGCAGCAGCTTGTCCAGTCGCGGCTGCGTGCCGGGCAGCAGCAGGTCGTCCAAAGTCAGCACTTTGCCGCTGCCGACATCGACCATCCAATAGCGCGCGCTGTAATTATGGTGCGCGCCGCCGGTGTAGCTGTCGGAGAAGTTGCGGAAGTAGGCGGTATTGCCGCGCTGGTAGAGCAGGTCGGTATCGTCGTAGAGATAATATTCCATGCCTTCGCGGCCGTTTTGGCTGTCTTCACGCAGCTGATTGAAGGTTTCCTGAAACTGGGTGCGGTATTGCTGCTTGAGGGCGTCGCTGCTCAGCGGTGCGCCGCTGTCGGACTGAAACGCGGCCTGTTTCACCGCTTCGTCCACCGCTGCCGAGCCGGTTTGCGGCAGGGTCACGCGAACATTAAGGCAGGATTGGTCGGGCAGGCATCGGCTTTGCTCGTAAACGGTCTGCTGTCCGGTTTCCAGGGCGGGCGGCAGCGCGGCGGATGCGCCGCAGGCGGTTAGGCCGAATACAATCAGGGGTAAGGTTTTCATCATGTTGCTCCGTTTAATGGCAGGCCAATACTAAAGACAATCCGCGCGCTAGGCAGAAATGCACGTTACGGCGCAGCGCGGCCAAATGTTCGTAGGCCGAACCCGATATTTCATCGTGTTCATTATCGCTGTTTTGCAGCTTGTGCACTTGCGCTTCGTCAATATTGATGGCGTTTAAGGTGTCGTATAAGGTTTGCAGGTCGGCAGGGTGCAGGATATTGATTTCGGGAAAGTCGTCAATCGCGGGGATATCAAAGCCGTGTTGCTTGCCGCCCATCAGCATGGCGACAATATCGGCGCGCGGGGCGGGGCTGAACAGGCTTTTGAGTTTGGCCATCCAGCCCGCAGGCTGCGGCAGGCTGCCATCAAGAATACGGCCGGCGGCATCGGCTTCTTCGCCCAGTTTGACGGAAAAACTGCAAGGCAGCGTCTCGCCCAGCGCTTGGCAGATTTCCAGCAGGGCATAGCCGTATAAATGGGCGTTTTCCGGCTGCGTATCCATGGCCTCGCCGTAGATGATATGGCGCAGGGCATTTTCGGCGCTCAAGGTGTCGGTTTCGACATCGCGTAAATCCAGCCCGTCGGCCAGGCGCGTGAACAAGGCATCGTCTTTTGAACCGAATACCTGCTTAATTGCGTCAGGCCGGATGGCGGCGTAAGCGGTGAGATAAAGACCCATGATATGCTCCCGGTAGAGAAGTGGTTACATATATAGTTATTGAACAGCAAAAAGCGTTGGCAGTACAGCGGCTTTACCTGTTTTGACGATAAACCCCCGCGCCGCTCGATTAAGCCAAATCAAATAAATCCCCCTGAGCCGCCTCGCCGGTGACGCGCACATCGGTTTCGCCGTCGGCAAACACGATATGCAGCTTCTGCCCCTGCTTCAATGCCGCCGCGCTGCGGACGACTTGCCCGCGCGTATTTTTCACCACCGAAAAACCGCGTTCCAAAATATGCTGCGGCGACACCGCTTCCAAAAGGGCGGACTGCTTTTCCAGCGTTTGGCGGCGCTGTTGCAGCAAAATCCGAAACGCCTGCGGCAAGGCCGTCTGAAACTTCGCCACCTCGCGCCGCGCCGAGGCGGTATCCGGCCTGCCGTGTTGCAGTGACTGCTTCGCCCGCTCAAACTGCTGCGTGCGGAAACGCTGGTTTTGCAGCATGGCAAAACGCAGGTTTTGCGCCAGCGTATCCAGATAAACACGTTCGTCGCCGAGCTTTTGGCGCGGATGGCGGATTTGTCGCGCCAGCCAGTCCACGCGCTGGCTGGCATCGTAATAACGCTGCTGCAGCGCATTTTTCAGACGGCCTTGCATCTGCGCCAGCTTGGCCAGCGTTTCCAAACGGTTGGGGCTGACAAGCTCCGCCGCGCCGGTGGGCGTGGGCGCGCGCACGTCTGCCGCGAAATCCGCCAGCGTGAAATCCGTTTCGTGTCCCACCCCGCTGACCACGGGAATGGTGCAGGCTTCGATGGCGCGCACGACCGGTTCTTCGTTAAACGCCCACAAATCTTCAATGCTGCCCCCGCCGCGGCACACAATCAGCACATCCGCTTCCGCCCGCGCCGAGGCCGTCTGAACCGCTTGGGCAATCTGCAATCCGCTGCCCGCGCCCTGCACAGCGGCCGGATAAACGAATACCGGAATTTCCGGCGCGCGCCGTTTGAGCGTCGTCACCACATCGCGCAAAGCCGCCGCCGCCAAACTCGTGACCACGCCGATGGCGCGGGGGCGTTCGGGCAAGGGTTTTTTCCGCGCCGCATCGAATACCCCTTCGGCCTGCAATGTCGCCTTCAGCCGTTCGTAAGCCTCGTAAAGCCGCCCCAAACCCATCAGCCGCACATCGTTTACCGTAATCTGAAACTCGCCCCGCGTCTCGTAAATGCTGATTCTGCCCGATACCTCGATGTGGTCGCCTTCCTTCAGCGGCGCGGCCAAACGCGCGGCCGTGCCCTTGAACATGGCGCAGCGCACCTGGGCGCGGCTGTCTTTGAGCGAGAAATAATAATGCCCGCTGGCGGCGCGGGTAAGATTGGACACTTCGCCCGCAATCCATAAGCCGGAGAGATGGTCTTCCAGCAGGTTTTTGGCAAGCGCGTTGAGTTCGGAAACGGAAAGGGCGGTCGGGGCGAAGAGTTCGGACATAAAATGGGCGGCGGGTTAGGAATAATCGGAAGCTGAAATCATGCCGTCTGAAATATGCGGCGGCATTGCTGAAAAACGCTCGGGCGGATTATAAAGGTTTTCAGACGGCCTTTGTAGCTGCGTGCCTTTCGGTGGTATAGTCGGGATGTGTGAACGGGATGTAACGTGAATTAAAGGGGCGGGTATCTGCCCGCGCACTTGATACTGAAATGCGGAAGTCATCCGGCGTAGGGCGGGGTTGCCACCCCGCCGCTCATTCGCAGCATGAGATAAAGCGTTTGAGAGCATACTGTTTCGGTTCTTTGGTAAAGCGGCAGGGCGGCAGCCCCGCCCTACAGCACAGCCCGGTTCCCCGCAAACGAAAACGGTTTTATCGATAATCTTCCCATGCAACCGCATCAAAGGCCGTCTGAATGCCCAAACTCCACCAAATCATCGAACGCCATTGGCAACACCCCAATCCGCTGCTGACCTTTTTGCTTAAGCCTTTTTCCTGCTTGTTCGGCTTGGTTGCCGCCAAGCGGCGGCAGGATTTTTTATCCGGCCGTCTGAAAAGTGAGAAACTGCCCGTGCCGGTTGTCATTGTCGGCAATATCCATGCCGGCGGCGCAGGCAAAACGCCGGTGGTGTCGGCGCTGGTGTCGGGTTTGCAGCGGCGCGGCGTGAAAGTGGGCATCATCAGCCGCGGCTACGGGCGCAAGGATAAAACGGTTCATGTGCTGGACGCGCAATCGACGGCGGCGCAGGCGGGCGACGAGCCGCTGCTGCTCTACCGCCAAACCGCCGCGCCGACGGCGGTGGGCAGCCGCCGCGCGGAGGCAGGGCGGGCTTTGCTGGCGGCTTATCCCGATTTGGACATGATCGTCGCCGACGACGGCCTGCAGCATTATGCCTTGCAGCGTGATATGGAAATCGTGGTGTTTCCCGCTGCGGATACGGGGCGGCGGGATTTGGATTTTATGCCCAACGGCGGCCTGCGCGAGCCTTTAGGCCGTCTGAACGGCGTGGACGCGGTGGTGGTGGGCGGCGGCCGTCCGGCGGCGGATTTCAGGCCGTCTGAAAATCTGTTTCACAGCCGCATTGAAGCCGGGCAGATATACCGTTTCAACAATCAAAGCGAAAAAGCCGATTTAGGCCGTCTGAAAAGCGGTAGCTTGGCCGCCGTGGCCGGAATCGCCAAGCCCGAGCGTTTTTTCAACAGCCTGCGCGACATGGGGCTGAACCCCGCGCAAACCGTCGCGCTGCCCGACCACGCCGATTTTTCCCCTGCCGATCTGCCGCAGGCCGAAGCGGTCATCATTACAGAAAAAGACGCGGTGAAACTCCCGTCCTCGGCGGCAACGGAAAATGTGTGGGTGCTGCCGATTTGTGCGATAATCGAGCCTGATTTGGCGGACTTTGTGTTGGGCCGTCTGAAAATGAGCGTGTAGCAGTAGGGCGGGCAGTCATCCCGCTGCGTATATGCGTATAAAGGAGAAAATCATGAAATTTTATCAAACCGCCCTTGCCGTCGTTTTTGCCGCTGCCGTCAGTATGCCGCTCCACGCGCAGACACCGGTTTCGGACGTGCCGAGCAAGGCTTCGCTGGAAGCCTTGTTTGCCGTTCAGGATTTTGACAAAATACTGGACGAATCGTTTAAGCGGGTACCCGGCCTCGCAGCGGAAAGCATGCCGGACATCCCTGCCGACCGCCGCGCCGAATTCAACAAAGTGCTGGAGAAATACTTCGGCTTGATGGATAGGGAAATCAATACGCCGGAAATGCGTCATGAAATACGCAATACAGCCATCCGCGCCGCGGCCGAAATCTATACGCAGGCGGAAGTGGACGCGCTGCTCAGATTTTACCAATCCCCCGAAGGCCGGTCGGCCATGTCGAAAACGCCCCGCTACATAGAGGCCGTGATGGCGCCGACGGCCGGCATCATGCAGCCGAAAATGCAGGCATTCCTGCAAAAATACGGCGCACAGATGAGACGGGAGCTTAATCAGGCCGTATGCGGCAAAAATAATTGCGCCAAAGCCGCACAACCTAAAAAATAGAAAGCAAAACATGGAAAAAAAATTCTTAGACATCCTGGTCTGCCCCGTGACCAAAGGCAAACTCGAATACCGTCAGGACAAGCAGGAGTTGTGGAGCCGCCAAGCCAAGCTGGCGTATCCGATACGCGACGGCATTCCCTATATGCTGGAAAACGAAGCGCGTGAATTGAGCGAAGAGGAGTTGCACGCATGACCGAATTTGTCGTTTTGATTCCGGCGCGGCTGTCGTCGTCGCGCCTGCCGGGCAAGGCTTTGGCCGACATCCACGGCAAGCCGATGGTGGTGCGCGTGGCCGAACAGGCCGCCAAAAGCAACGCGGTGCGCGTGGTGGTGGCGACCGACCATGCCGACATTCAGACGGCCTGCGAGGCGCACGGCGTGGAAGTGGTGATGACCGCCGACACCCATGAAAGCGGCAGCACCCGCTTGGCCGAAGCCGCTGCGGTTTTGAAGCTGCAACAGCATCAGATTGTGGTGAATGTGCAGGGCGACGAGCCTTTAATCGAGCCGGAATTAATCAACCGCACCGCCGAAGTATTGGTGGAAAACAATGTGCAGATGGCAACCGCCGCGCACGGGCTGCACGATTTCGACGAATTTATGAATCCGAACGTGGTCAAAGTCGTACTCGATAAAAACCGCAACGCGCTTTATTTCAGCCGCGCCCCGATTGCCTATCCGCGCGACAGCATGCTGCGCGGCGAGAAAACGCTGCCCGAAGCCGCGCCGCTGCGCCATATCGGTATTTACGCCTACCGCGCCGGATTTTTGCAACGCTACGCCGAAATGAGCGTGTCACCGCTGGAAACCACCGAATTTTTGGAGCAGCTGCGCGTGTTGTGGCACGGCTTTCCGATTGCGGTGGAGGTAACCGGTAAAGCACCGGCCGCCGGTGTGGATACGCAGGAAGATTTGGACCGCGTGCGCGAAGCGTTTCAGGCCGTCTGAGACAGGTTTTGGCAATGTGCCGGACGGCAGGGCGGATTTCCGTGCGGCAGGCCGTCTGAACCACCGGCAGACTTTTCAGACGGCCTGCAAAGTATTATGATAAATAATGTAAAGTTTTTAACACCTAACCCATCGTTTAAGGAACACCCATGAAAGTATTGCTATTAGGCGCACCCGGCGCAGGCAAAGGCACACAGGCGCAATTCATCACAGCCGCGTTCGGCATACCGCAAATCTCCACAGGCGACATGCTGCGTGCGGCGATTAAAGCCGGTACGCCGCTGGGTTTGGAAGCGAAAAAAATCATTGACGAAGGCGGCTTGGTGCGCGACGACATTATCATCGGCATGGTCAAAGAACGCATTGCCCAAGACGACTGCAAAAACGGTTTTTTATTCGACGGTTTCCCGCGCACGCTGGCACAAGCCGAAGCCATGGTAGAAGCCGGTGTGGACTTGGATGCAGTGGTTGAAATCGACGTACCCGACAGCGTGATTGTCGACCGCATGAGCGGCCGCCGCGTGCATTTGGCTTCCGGCCGTACCTATCATGTCTCCTACAACCCGCCGAAAGTGGCAGGCAAAGACGACGTAACCGGTGAAGATTTGATCCAGCGCGACGACGACAAAGAAGAAACCGTGAAAAAACGCTTGGCCGTCTATCACGACCAAACCGCTGTGTTAATCGGTTTTTACAGCAAACTGGAAGGCGAACACGCGCCGAAATACATCAAGGTGGACGGCACGCAGGCCGTTGAGGCTGTAAAGGCGGAAGTGTTGGGCGCATTGGGCAAATAACAGCCTGAGGGTATCACCCGATAAAACCAAAAGCCGTCTGAAAACCGGATATCCGGTTTTCAGACGGCTTTTTTTGTATATAGTCGAATAACACAGAATGGTACAGCGTTGCTTCGCCTTGCCGTACTGTCTGCGGCTTCGCTGCCTTG
>NZ_BCWL01000010.1 GCF_001592185.1 Bergeriella denitrificans NBRC 102155 | reverse complement strand
CAAGGCGAGTTAACGACGTATGATTTTGTAGTTGAATGGTTATATTTTTGCTGTCGGGAAATGATTGCCGCAGACCGGACGCCAACCCGGCAGTAGAACGGCAGGTTGGATTGTAAACCCAATATGTTCAAATTTTCAGACGGCCTCTTCATTGATTAAATGTGCCGGGTTTGCAACCCGACCTACCTGCTGTCTATTATTTGCCGCCGAAATGTATCCGCGGATCCACCCATGAATACGAAATATCCGACAGCAATTTCGCCAGCAAGCCCATCAGCGTGAACACATACAGCGTACCCATTACCACCGGATAATCGCGCTTCATCACCGCTTCGTAGGAAAGCAGCCCCAAGCCGTCGAGGGAAAACAGCGTTTCAATCAAAAGGCTGCCGGTGAAAAATGCGCCGATAAACGCAGCGGGAAAGCCGGTAATCAGCGGAATCATCGCGTTACGGAAAATATGTTTCAGCAGAATCTGCCGCTCCGGCAAGCCCTTGGCGCGGGCGGTGTACACATACTGGCGGCGGATTTCTTCGAGAAACACATTTTTGGTCAACACCGTCATCACCGCCAGATTGCCCGCCACCGAAGCGGTAACCGGCAAGGCCATGTGCCACAGATAATCCTTGATTTTACCCGTCCACGAGAGCTGCTCGAAATCGTCGCCCACCAAGCCGCCCTGCGGAAACCACGCCAAAAAGCTGCCGCCGCCGAACAACACCAGCAACACCAGTCCCAATACAAACGGCGGAATGGTATAACCCACCAAAACCACCACGCCCGTCAGCGTATCGAAGCGGCTGCCGTCTTTCACAGCCTTGGCGATTCCCAGCGGAATGCAGATTAAATAAGTCAGGAAAAACGTCCACAAACCCAAGCTCATGGAAACGGGCATTTTTTCTTTGACCAGTTCAAACACGGTTTGATGGTGGAAAAAACTCTCGCCCAAATCAAAGCGGGCAAAGCGCGCCACCATATCGGTAAAACGCTCAAGGGGCGGCTTGTCGAAACCGTAGAGCGCGTTTAATGCCGCCATATCTTCGGCACTGAGCCGGCCGTGTTTCAACATCGTGCCTCCGCCGCCCGCCGTCTCACCGCCCACCCCGCTTTGCGTGAGCTGCTGCACCATCTGCTCCACCGGCCCGCCGGGCACGAATTGGATGATGGCAAAAGTCACCGCCAAAATCCCGATCAGCGTCGGGATAAGCAGCAGCAGGCGGTGGAAGATGTAACGCCACATTTGGTTTTACCTTTTGTTTTTATTTGGGAAAAGCCGTCTGAAAATTCTAAAAAACGTAGGGTGGGCATCCCTGCACATGCTTGAATACCCAACGACGTCATTCCCGCGCAGGCGGGAATCCACCAATGAAATGAAGTAACTTATTTTAAAACACTCACGTTGCTTAATATTGAAAGTGGATTCCCGCCTGCGCGGGAATGACGTCGCAGAGTGTTTCTGCTTTTTTGCAAAGGTCTCAGCCGTCTGAAAACTCTAAAAAAATGTAGGGGCATCCCTGCCCACCACTCATTCGTAGAATGAGATAAACCGTCAAATTAAATGCGGTTCTTTGCCTCTGGCAAAGTGGTGGGCAGGATACCCACCCTACGCATACCGTTTTTTCAGACGGCCTTTGTTTACTCCAACGCCTCTTTCAATTTCTGCTCAATCAAATCCGCGTCAAACGATTTGGCAATCAGTTCAAACCTTGAATCGCGCCGCCAGGAGACTTGGTTGGCGCCCCATTGTCCGTCCACCCAGTTGAGCCATACCCAAGTGCCGAGCACCTGAAACACGCCTTTGGCGCGCACCAGGCCTTCGGTCATTTTCGGCAGGTCGTTGAAGAAGTGGGTCAGGCGTTCGCCGTCGAAGTCTTGTCCGGCGGGGAAGGTAAAGCCTTCGGATTGGAAGCCCATTGTGTTATCCGGCAGCACTTCGGCTTTGAGGCGGTAGCGCGGTTTTTCAATCACGGGGATGTCCAGCCATTGAATGTCGAGCCTCGCGTTTTGCACTTCCACCACTTTGGCTTTCGGGGGGAAAAGTTTGGCAGCCTGTTCGTGAAATTCGGCCATCACTTCGGGCGTACATAAATCGGTTTTGCTCGCCACCAAAACGTCGCACACGCCGATTTGGTCTTTATATAAAGCCTGCTGCGCGTAATCGGGGCTGACAAACTGGCGCGGATCGACCACGGTAAACACGGCGGCGATTTCCAATTCTTCGGAGAGCGGTTTGACTTTCAATTCGTCAATCACGCTGGCGGCGTGGGCGAGGCCGCTGGCTTCAATCATCAGGCGGTCGGGCTTGGCATCGCGCAGCATTTTCTGCACGGTATTGCCCAATTGGGGGCCGGCGGTGCAGCAGAGGCAGCCGCCGGCAATTTCGGCCACGGGAATGCCGTTGTCGCTCAATACTGCGCCGTCAATGCCGATTTCGCCGAATTCGTTGACGATAATCACCCATTTTTCGTTCGGGTCTTTTTGCGCCATCAGGCTTTTGAGGGCGGTGGTTTTGCCCGTACCCAAAAAGCCGGAAATCAGGTGGACTTTGGTTTTCTTTACTGACATTTTCTGCACACTCCGGTTAACACGACATGTTCTTCTTTCAAGGCAAACCCGCTGGCGGCCAAGCCTGCGCGCAAAGCCGTCCATTCTTGGCTCAAAGTCTGCTCGTCAACCGCGCCGCACTCGGTACACACCAAAATAAAGGCGCTGTGGTGCGCTTGTGCTTCGCCGTGGCGGCAGTGGTCGCTGCAATCATGCTGCGCGTGGCTGCACAACACATAGCCGTTGACCGCCGCCACTTTGTGCAACACGCCCTGCTCCGCCCAAAAGTCCAACGCGCGGTAGGCGGTGGGCGGAGCAACCGCGCCTTCGCTCTGCTGCTGCATCTGCGATAAAACGTGATAGGCTTTGATGACGCCGGTTTGCTGCAATACGATGTCCAGCACCTGCTCGCGCAGCGCAGTCACCTGCGCGCCGCCGAGCTTGGCCTGCTGAAGGATTTTTTGTTTGATGGTGTTCATACGTCGGTGTGTGTCCGGGCGGTTGTCAATCTAAAGTGAAACGACTATACATTATAACGTGTTTGCCCTTTTTGGCGCAGATTGCGATGCAGGCCAAATGAGAAATATTCTTGATTTGGTAGGCAAGCGCGGCAAACTGTGCTATAACAAGCCGTCTGAAAATGATTGAGTACCTTAACATGGATGCGCTGACGCTCTTAACCACCCGACGTTCTTCCAAAAAACTGGCTGCGCCCGCCCCTAGCGCCGCGCAGATTGAAACCATGCTGCAGGCGGCCACGCAAGTGCCCGACCACGGTAATATGCGCCCGTTCCGCTTTACCGTTATCGAGAGCGCCGATGGGCTGCAACGCTTCCGCGACCTTTTGAAGCAAACCGTCAGCGAATTGAATTTCGGCGATGAAGCCATGCAGAAAGCCGAAAAAGTCGGCCAAATGGCGCCGCTGGTGATTGGTGTCACCTTCTGCCCCAACCGCGACGTACCCAAGCCCAAGCCGGAATGGGAGCAGATGCTCACCGCAGGCTGCGCGGCTTATGCGCTGCAACTGGCTGCTTCCGCCCAAGGCTTCGACAATGTCTGGATTAGCGGTATGTGGGTCAACAGCCCGCTGCTGCGCGATGCTTTCGGCTGCACCGACAAAGACAAAATCATCGGCCTGATGATGGTCGGCACGCCCACCGAACATAACGCGCAAGCGAAAAACACCGATTTAGCGCAGTTTACCGCACGCTGGTAAGCACACCGGCGCAAACAAGCCGTCTGAAAACGGGGTATTGCTTTCCGTTTTCAGACGGCTTGTCGGTTTATTGAAGCCAAATACGCGGCCTGATCTGATTCAGACGGCCGCTGCCGCGCTTACAAAACCGTATGCGGCGGCTCGTACGTGATAATGTCGCGGATTTTGTTTTCGCTGTCCACCAACACCACTTTCGGCTCGTGTGCCGACACTTCCGGCTCGGAAAGCATCACATACGACATGATAATCACGATGTCGCCCTTCTGCACCAGACGCGCCGCCGCGCCGTTCAGGCAGACCACGCCGCTGCCGCGCTCACCGGGAATGGTGTAGGTTTCAAAGCGTTCGCCGTTGTTGTTGTTGACGATGGCGACTTTTTCGTTCACACAGATGCCTGCGGCATCGAGCAAATCCAAATCAACGGTAATGCTGCCGACATAGTTTAAATCGGCTTCGGTAACGGTGGCACGGTGAATCTTGCCGCCGAGCAGGGTACGGAACATGTTTTTCCTTTTAAAACGCTGAAGCGGCGTAAGCATCTCCGCCCGCCGCCCGAAATATACTGCACATAGCGGGCTGCTGCCCGCCTACTCGGATTTTCAGACGGCCTTATTTAAATAAAAACCGTCTGAAAACGAAAGCCGCCATTATAACCCCACTTGCGCCTTCAACCAACGCAAATAAGGCACAAACCCGCGCGAAACGGGCTGCATGATGATTTGCGGGCAATCGTAGCTGTGGTGCGCCAAAACGGTTTTCTCCACCGCCTTGTAATGACAACGCGCGGTTTTGATGACGATGCGGGTTTCTTCGTCGCGGCAGATTTTGCCCTGCCACACATAATCGCTGCGGATGTTCTCGTATTGCACACAGGCGGCCAGCCCGGTTTCCAGCAGCGCGGCGCCGATTGCTTCGGCTTCTTCGGGCGTAGCGGCGGTTGTGGTGATGATAACGGGTTTAAACGACGGCATTTTCAGACGGCCTTTATTTGAAATTCAGCACCGGCCAGCCTTTGGCTTTGGCTTCGGCTTCCAGCTCGGCATCGGGGTTGACGGCGACCGGCTCGTTCACATAGCGTAAAAGCGGCAAGTCGTTTTTGGAATCGCTGTAAAAATACACTTTGCCGTAATCGGCCAGGCTTTCGCCGCGCGCGGTCAGCCATTGGTTGAGGCGGGTGATTTTGCCTTCTTTCAGGCTGGGCGTGCCGGTGTAATTGCCGGTATAGCGGCCGTCTGCGCCGATTTCCAGCTGCGTGCCGATGACGTTTTCAATGCCGAACAGTTGGCAGATGGGCGTGATGATGAATTCGTTGGTCGATGAAATCACCAGCAGTTCGTCGCCCGCGGCCTGATGGCTCTGCACCAGCATCACCTGCATCGGCGAAATGTGCGGCATGATGAATTCGGCCATAAATTCACGGTGCATCTGCGCCAGCTCTTCCATGCTGTACTCTTTCAGCGGCGCCAGGTGGAATTTGAGAAAGGCGTCGATGTCGAGGCAGCCGTTACGGTAATCCTGGTAGAACTTTTCGTTTTGCGCCTCGGTGTATTCCACATCGACCAAGCCTTTTTTCATCAGGTATTGCGGCCAGGAGTGATCGGAATCGGTGTTAATCAGGGTATTGTCGAGGTCGAAAATAGCAAGGTTTTTCATAAATGGCCTTTGGGTATTCGGGAAATCGGCGGGCGCAAAGCCCGTAGAAGCAAGGAAAGCCGTCTGAAAATCAATCTGATTGCGGCGGGCTTTCCTGCTGTTTCAAAAGCTGGCGCAGCAGCGGCAGGGTAATCCGCTTGCCCATCATCACCGCGTAATTGTCGAGCGTGTCCAGCATCTGCATCAGGCTGTCCATATCGCGCCGCCAATGGTTGAGCAGGTATTCGAAAATTTCGGCATCTACCGTTACCTGGCGTACCGCCGCCATGCTGGTAAGCGCGTCGATTTTTTCCTGATCGCTCAGCGGCTTGACTTCATAAACCAGGCAATAGGCCATGCGCGTACGCAGGTCTTCGCGCACCACCAGCTGCTGCGGGTTGCACGCCGAGCCAAGCAGCAGGAAGCCTTTGCCGCTGTTGCGGAAGCGGTTGAACACGGCAAACAGCAGCGCCTGCTCTTCGTCATTGAGCTTTTCCACTTGGTCGATGGCCAGATATTCGGCATCCAGCGCGGCTTCGGTCAGCGGCGTTACGGCGGCATCGATATACACCGCGTTTCGCCCGCTCTCCAAAGCCTGGGCAATCCAGGCTTGCAGCAGATGGCTTTTGCCCGCGCCCTCTTCGCCCCAGACATAGATAAACTGCCCGTGGCGGTGTTGCAGCACATACACCAGCTCGGCATTGGACGTACCGAGAAACTTATCGAAACTCGGATAGTCGTGGACGGCGAAATCGAAAATCAGCTGGTTCACAGGCAGTCAATGGGGAAACGGGTTCGGAAGCAGGCTATTTTACGTTGTTTCCGCTTCCACCATCAAGCCGCCTGTGGCAGGCCGTCTGAAAATGCACATTTTCAGACGGCCTGCACACGCAAAACGGCCGCAACCCGAAAAGGCTGCGGCCGATACGCTGCCGGAACACTTATCCGGCCTGTTTGTTGCCCTCGACGATTTTCAAACCCGCCGAAACCAGGCTGCCGATGTCGGCCACGTTGGCGGGCATAATCAGGGTATTGCCCTCTTTGGCCAAATTACCGAAAGCGGCGACATACTGCTCGGCCACTTTCAGGTTTACGGCTTCGTTGCCGCCGGGGGTTTGCAGGGCGGCAGCGATTTGGCGGATGGCGTCGGCATTGGCTTCGGCCACCAGGCGCAGCGCTTCGGCTTCACCCTGCGCGCGGTTGATGCGGGCGATTTTTTCACCGTTGGAAGCGTTGATGGCGGCCTGCGCCTCACCTTCGGACTGCTGGATTTCCGCTTCGCGCTGGCCGCTGGCCAAGTTAATCTGCTCGATCTTGCGGCCTTCCGATTCGGCGATACGGGCGCGTTTTTCCCGCTCGGCGGTAATCTGCGCCTGCATGGAGCGCAAAATTTCCTGCGGCGGCACAAGGTCTTTGATTTCGTAACGCAGCACTTTTACGCCCCAAGACACCGCCGCTTCATCCAGCGCGGCCACCACGATGCTGTTGATTTCGTCGCGCTCTTCAAAGGTTTTGTCCAATTCCATACGGCCGATGACCGAGCGCAGCGTGGTTTGCGCCAGCTGGGTAATCGCCATGATGTAGTTGCTGGTGCCGTAAGAAGCCAGCTTGGGATCGGTGACTTGGAAGTAAATAATGCCGTCCACCGTCAGCTGCGTATTGTCGCGCGTGATGCAGACCTGGCTGGGTACGTCCAGCGGAATTTCTTTGAGCGTGTGCTTGTAGGCCACGCGGTCAACAAACGGAATCAGGATATTCAGGCCGGGATTGAGCGTTTTGTAAAACCGCCCCAAACGCTCGACCACATAGGCTTCCTGCTGCGGCACAACAATAAAGGCTTTAAAGCCGAATACCACCGCCGCAATCAGCAGCAGCACGGGAAAACTGTACAACATCTCCATAGATGCCCTCCTCAATGTGAATGTAAACGAACCAGCAGCAGATTGCCTTCTTTGCCGGTAATCACCGCGCTCTGCGCCGCTGCGGCATCGGCGGGGTTGATCGCCCTGGCCTGCCAGTGCGCGCCACGGTAAACCACTTCGTAAAGCGCGCCGTGCAGATGCCGCTCGATGCGCACGGTTTGGCCGATGTCCAAATCATTCTCGGCCGCTTCCTGCGCTTTGCTGCGCCGGTGTTTGCGTGCCCACGCGCGTACCGGCCAGATAAACACGGCCGACAATAATGCCGCCGTCAGCAAAGCCGCCGGCGTACTGTCCGTCAGTGCGGCCACTGCGCCCGCACCGAGCAGGGCAACACACACCACCAGCAGGTAAACCGTACCGGCAAACAGCTCCAAAATCAGCACCAATGCGGCGGCAATCAACCAAAATGTCATGGGAACTCCTTTATCGGCTCACGGTCAGCACATCAAGATAAACGATAATGCGCCCCGCTTCAAACGCCTTTGCCTGCTTTTGCTTTTTCAGACGGCCTGTTTGCCCGCGCCCTGCCAAAATCCGGCCACGTCCGCCATATCCTGATACGCAGTCAAATCCACTTGCAGCGGCGTAATGGTGATAAATCCGGCTTCGCATTCGCCGAAATCCGTACCTTCTTCCCGATCGGATACCGCGCCGACCGGCCCGATCCAATACACCGCTTCACCGCGCGGGTTGTGCGAGGGCACGATGCTCTGGGTATGATGCCGCCGCCCCAGACGGGTAATTTTGATGCCTTGGATGTCTTCGGGCGCAACGGCGGGGATGTTGATGTTCCACAATACCGGCTGCGTGGGCGGGTTTTTCAGCAGATACTCCAGCAGCATCCACGCTGCTTTTTCCGCCGTTTCCCAATGACGGCCGCTGAAATCGTTGAGCGACAGGGCCACAGCGGGAATGCCCATCAGATAGGCTTCGGTTGCTGCGGCGACTGTGCCCGAATACAGGGTATCGTCGCCCATATTCGCGCCGTTGTTGATGCCGGAAAGTACCAAATCCGGCTTAAACTCCGGCAGCGCGTGCAGCCCCAGATGGATGCAGTCCGTCGGCGTGCCGCTGACATAATAAAAGCCGTTTTCCGCCAGCTTGATACGCAAAGGCCGGTCTAAAGTCAGCGAATTGCTCACGCCGCTGCGGTCGCGCTCCGGCGCCACCACGCGCACATTGGCAAATTCCGCCGCCACTCTGGCCAAAATTGCAATGCCCGGCGCCAGATAGCCGTCGTCGTTACTGATTAAAATATTCATCGTTTTTTACCGCTCCGTATCGGGGAACACATCATCATGATTAATAAGGCAAGCCGCCCGCCGCGCTTTGACAGTCGTCACCCAAATGTTTAACCATCCGCCCGGCCGCGCTCGATTTCCACGCCGACTTCTTTCACATCGGGCAAAATTCCCGGCTTCACGATACGTACGCGCACCCACAAAGCACCGAAGTTCTGCAAAATCAGCGCAGCCACATGCTCGGCCAGCATCTCCAGCAGCAGGAAATCCTGATTACGCAGGCTGCGGCGCACCGCTTCGCATACTTCGCCGTAATGCACGGTATCGCCGATATTGTCGTCCGCACCCGCGCCTTCGGGCACGCCGATGTCCAAATCCAAAACCAGCGTCTGCCGCTGCTCGCGCTCCCAATCATAGACGCCGATTAAGGTTTCCGCCTTCATGCCGCGTAAAAAGATTTTATCCATTTGCTTGCACCTGTTTTTTCGTTAGAATAGCTGCTTCATTTTAAAATAAAGTCCGCGCAATGTTCAATCTGGCCGCCGTTCTCTCTTCTTATCTCATCGGCTCGCTCTCGTTTGCCGTTATCGTATCCAAATATTACGGCATGGACGACCCGCGCACCTACGGTTCGGGCAACCCCGGCGCGACCAATGTCTTGCGTACCGGCAAGAAAAAAGCCGCCGCGCTGACCCTGCTCGGCGACGCGCTCAAAGGCGTGGCCGCCGTGGCTTTGGTGCGCTGCCTGCAGGAGCCGCTGGGGCTGGCCGATTCCGCCGTCGCCCTCTCCGCGCTGGCCGCGCTCATCGGGCATATGTGGCCGATTTTCTTCGGCTTCAAAGGCGGCAAAGGCGTGGCCACCGCTTTGGGCGTATTACTGGCTTTATCCTGGCCGACTGCGCTGGTGTGCGCGCTGATTTGGCTGGTGATGGCATTCGGCTTCAAAGTCTCCTCACTCGCCGCCCTGACCGCCACCGCCGCCGCACCCGTTGCCGCCTATTTCCTGATGCCGCACGCTTCGTGGGCAGCCGCCACCTCCGCCATCGCCCTGCTGGTGCTTTACCGCCATAAAAGCAATATCCTCAACCTTCTGCAGGGCAAAGAAAGCAAAATCGGCGATAAAGCGGAATAAGCCGGATACATCATATACACAGGCCGTCTGAAAAATTGAATTTTCAGACGGCCTGTTTGCCTTATTGCGCCTCGCCCAATGCTGCGGCTTTCAACCTTTTCACCGTTTCGGCCACATCATCGGCCTGCGTAATCGCGCTGATGACCGCTGCGCCGTCTGCGCCGTTGGCTGCCAGAATCGGGATGTGTTCTTCGCGGATGCCGCCGATCATCACGATGGGCAGGGTAATGCCGGCTGCCCGCGCTTCGCGGACAAAATCCAAGCCCACGGGCGGGCGGTGTTTTTCTTTGGACGCGGTAGGAAACACCGGCCCCAAGCCGCAATAATCGGCTTCTGCGTCGGCTTCCGCCTGCGCGAGCTGCGCCAGTGTGTGGGTGGAAAGCCCGATTATCAGCGATTGGCCGGCCCGGCGGCGAATTTCGGCCGGCGGGGTGTCTTCCTGGCCGACATGGATGCCGTCTGCGCCGACAGCCAACGCCAAGTCCAAATCGTCATCAATGAAAAACGGCACTTGATGGCGGCGGCACAAATCGCGGCATCGCTCGGCCAGGGCTTGGCGCTGCTTCGGCTGATGCGCGAGCGAGCCGGCGCCTTTGTCCCGAAACTGGAAACAGGTGATGCCGCCGGCCAATGCCTGCGCCAATACGTCTAGCAACTTGGCGGCGCGCTCGTCGGGCGTACCCTGAAAATCTTGCGAACCGGCCACAAAATAGCAGGCCAGCATGGCGCGGATATTCGGCTTCATATTGCCCCCGTTTGGCGGTAATAAGCCCAATGGTTGGTCGGCCCGTGCCCCTGCCCGATTTCGAGCGCATCAGCCACGGCGGCGCTGATAAAGGCTTTGGCGGTACGCACGGCATCGGCCACGTCATGCCCTTTGGCCAGCTCGGCAGCGATGCAGGCGGAAAACGTGCAACCTGTGCCGTGGGTATGACGCGTGGGGATGCGCGGACTTTCCAATACAAAATCACCCTCGGGCGTAAACACCCAATCGCGGCAAACCGCGCTTTGTGAGTTTTCCAGATGCCCGCCTTTCAAAACCACAGTTTTCGCACCGCAGGCCTGTAAAGCCGAGGCGGCTTCCTGCGCGCTTTTATCGTCGCTGACTTTGATGCCCGTCAGCGCTTCCGCTTCCGGCAGATTGGGTGTCACCACATCGGCCAGCGGCAGCAGCAGGGTTTTCAGCGCTTCGACGGCACTCTGCTGCAACAGGGGCGCACCGCCTTTGGCAATCATCACGGGATCCAATACCGAGCGGCCGAGCGTATGGCGCTGCAAGGCTTGTGCCACGCATTCAATCACATCCGCATCACCGAGCATGCCGATTTTGAACGCAGATACATGAAAATCGGCGGCCACGGCATCCAGCTGTGCGGTAATCATCTCGGTGGGAATTAAATGGATGCCGCTCACGCCCAGCGTATTTTGCGCGGTCACGGCGGTGATGGCCGACGTACCGAATACGCCGCGCATCTGAAAGGTTTTCAAATCGGCCTGAATGCCCGCGCCGCCGCCGCTGTCCGAGCCGGCAATGGTTAATGCTTGTGGAATATTACGCATAAACAATCCTCGCTTGATGTGTGACGGTTTCCGCAGAAAGCGCGCCCAATTCGTCCAGCAGCCGAACGCCGAACTGCCCCAATTCAGACGGCTGCAAAGCGGCGGCCGCCCGTTCGCCAGCCACCGCATAAGCGGTACAGGCTTCGCAGACGGCTTCAAACACCGCCCCGTCCGCCACCGCAGCAAACGCGCCGCAGATGGCGCCGAGCAGGCAGCCTGACGCGGTAATTTTTTCAAACATGGGCGTGCCGTTGGCGATTTGCGCGGCGCGGCGGCCATCGCTGATATAGTCGGTTGCACCGCTAAGCGCGGCCACGCAGCCGTATTGCTCCGCCACGATGCGGGCGATTTCCGCCCGATCCGCGTCGCCCTCGCCCGCGTCCACACCTTTGGCCTGCCAGCCCACGCCCGCCAGATAGGCCAGCTCGCCCGCATTGCCGCGAATCACGCTGAAACGCACTTCGTCCAGCAGCCGCGCCACCGTTTCGCGCCGGTAAGCCGTGGCCGCCACGCCCACGGGGTCGAGCACCACCGGAATGCCCGCGCGGTTGGCAAAACGCCCCGCCGCCAGCATCGCCTGCGGGTCTTTGCCGCTCAAAGTGCCGATATTAATCACCAGCGCACGGCTGATATGCGACAGGCACTCCGCCTCGACAGGCTCGGCCGACATCAGCGGCGACGCGCCCACGGCCAGCAGCCCGTTGGCCGAAAAATGTGCGGCCACAGTATTCGTAATGGTATGAACCAGCGGATTTTGACTGCGGATTTTGTCTAAATAAACGGATTTCACCGCTTCCTCCCAATATATATGCTTAAAAGATGGTCTGAAACATCACAGCCGGCCGGATCAAACCGGCGGCATCGGGCATACGCGGGAAGACGGCGCGATGAAATATTTGAATTGCAGAAAAGACAGGAAGAAAGAAGAAAAAGGGGACATATTAGTTTCCTACGCCAGCATTAACTGTATCAGGTTCACGGGTTTCATCTCAGCTTGCATTAAGCACCCCGACTAATTGCCGCCGAGTGTAACAGACTACCCCGCCGCAGGCAACCGCCGCCGCAGGCCGTCTGAAAAAGCCGCTTTTCAGACGGCCCGAAAACACGCTATCATCTGCCCTTCAATCAAGGAGCGCCCCATGCAAACCCAAGCCGTTATCGAACACATCACCCGCTGGCTCGCCGATTACGCCCAGAGCGCACACGCCAAAGGCTTTATTGTCGGCGTGTCCGGCGGCATCGACTCCGCCGTAGTATCCACCCTCGCCGCCCGCACCGGCCTGCCCGTGCTGCTGCTGGAAATGCCCATCCGCCAGCAGCCCGACCAAGTCAGCCGCGCCCGCGAACACATGGCCGCCCTGCAGCAGCGCTTCAGCAACGTACAAAGCCTGAGCATAGACCTCACCCCCACCTTCGACACCTTTGCCGCCACCGCCGAAGTCGATGCCGACACCTTCCCCAACAAAGCGCTTGCCCTGGCCAACGCCCGCTCGCGCCTGCGTATGCTCACCCTCTACTACTACGGCCAACTGCACGGCTTGCTCGTTACCGGCACCGGCAACAAAATCGAAGACTTCGGCGTCGGCTTCTTCACCAAATACGGCGACGGCGGCGTGGACATCAGCCCCATTGCCGACTTAACCAAAACCCAAGTATACCGCCTCGCCGCCGCACTGGACGTAGCCGAATCCATCCAAAAAGCCGTACCCACCGACGGCCTGTGGGACACCGAGCGCACCGACGAAGAACAAATGGGCGCCAGCTACCCCGAGCTGGAATGGGCCATGAGCGTTTACGATACCCACCGCCCGGAAGATTTCAGCGGCCGCCAACGCGAAGTCCTCGAAATCTACACCCGCCTGCACCGCGCCATGCAGCACAAAATCAACCCGATCCCCGTCTGCACCATTCCGCCCGAATTGTTGGGATAGATTTCAGATACAAACGTATCGCCGACTAAGCGTGTTTGAGGCAACATAAAAAAAAGCCGTCTGAAAAATCTATTTTTCAGACGGCTTTTTTACCCTTGCTTATCTCAATCGATAAGCGCCCTGCTTATTTGCCCTGCCAAGAGTCTTTCAGCGTAACTGTGCGGTTGAACACGGGGGCTTCGGGCTTGTGGTCTTTGCGGTCGGTGACGAAATAGCCCAAACGCTCAAACTGCCAGCGGCTTTCTGCGGGCAGGTTTTTGGCAACCGGCTCGGCGTAGGCGGTGATCTCCTGCATGGATTCGGGGTTGAGGAAATCGGTAAACGGCAGGTATTCGCCGTTTTCGCCGCGCACGGCATCGGGGCGTTCGACGGTAAACAGACGGTCGTAGAGGCGCACTTTGATTTCGGCGGCGTGTTCGGCAGATACCCAGTGGATGACGCCTTTAACTTTGCGGCCTTCGGGATTTTTGCCCAAGGTGTCGTGGTCGATAGAGCATTTGAGTTCCACCACATTGCCGTCTGCATCTTTCACGGCTTCGTCGCATTTGATGACGTAACCGTGGCGCAGGCGCACTTCGCCGCCGAGGGTCAGGCGTTTGAAGCCTTTGGGCGGGTTTTCGGCGAAGTCGTCGGCTTCGATGTAGATGGTGCGCGATACGGGGATTTCACGCTCGCCCAAGTCTTCGCGGTTGGGGTGGAAGGCGGCGCGGCGGCTTTGGGTTTGGCCGTCTGAAAAATTGGTCAGGGTGACTTTGAGCGGGTTCAATACGGCCATCAGGCGCGGGGAGGTGTTTTCCAACTCTTCGCGCACGGCGCCTTCGAGTACGCTCATATCCACGATGTTTTCGGATTTGGAAATGCCGACGCGTTTGGCAAACAGGCGCAGGCCTTCGGGCGTGTAGCCGCGGCGGCGCATACCGGAGATGGTGGGCATGCGCGGGTCGTCCCAGCCGGAAACGTGGCCGTCTGAAACGAGTTGGTTGAGTTTGCGCTTGGAGGTGATGGAATACAGCAGCTCCAGGCGGGAAAATTCGTATTGGTGCGGCTCGCTCGGCACGGGGACGTTATTCACGACCCAGTCGTAAAGCGGGCGGTGGGACTCGAATTCCAGCGTGCACAGGGAATGGGTGATGTTTTCGATGGCGTCGGATGCGGCGTGGGTGTAGTCGTACATCGGGTAGATGCACCATTTGTCGCCGGTGTTGTGGTGGTGGGCGCGGCGGATGCGGTAAATTACGGGGTCGCGCATGTTGACGTTGCCCGATGCCATGTCGATTTTCAGGCGCAGGGTTTTGCTGCCGTCGGCAAATTCGCCGTCGCGCATTTTGTAGAACAATTCGAGGTTTTCTTCGATGCTGCGCTCGCGATAGGGGCTGTTTTTGCCCGGCTCGGTCAGCGTGCCGCGGTATTCGCGCATTTCTTCGGCGCTCAAATCGTCCACATAGGCCTTGCCTTCTTTAATCAGGCCGACGGCGTAATCGAAGAGTTGGTCGAAATAATCGGAGGCAAAACGCGGCTCGCCCGACCATTCGAAACCCAGCCATTTGACGTCTTCTTTGATGGAATCAACGTATTCCTGGCTTTCTTTTTCTGGGTTGGTGTCGTCGAAGCGCAGGTTGCATTTGCCATCGTACACATAGGCCAGGCCGAAATTCAGGCAGATGGATTTGGCGTGGCCGATGTGCAGGTAGCCGTTGGGCTCCGGCGGGAAGCGGGTTTGGATGGCGGGGTATTTGCCGCTTTGCAGGTCTTCTTCGATGATGGTGCGGATAAAATGGTTATCGGCAAATTGGTCTTTGTTCAGCATGATGTTCTTTTTGATGAAAAACGGTTTTCAGACGGCTTACAGGGTTATATAAGCCGTCTGAATAATAATGGGGTCGCAGGCTGCGGCTTATTTGCGGCAAGAATGCTCGCCTCGGTGATGAATGCCTCGGACCGGCGCTGCGAATGCTTATTTTACCTGAATTATAGCAAGCTGCATACGCAGCTTTATTGCGGCAAATCCGCCGGAATCAGCCATTCCACGCCGGCAGCCTGCAGGATTTTCTGCATCGGTGCTTCGGGCGGGCGGGCGGTAAAGACTTTGTCGAATTCGGTGATGTTGCCGAGGCGCACCAGGGCGTTGCTGTGGAATTTGCTGTGGTCCACGCCCAAGAAACGCACGCGGGCATTGCTCATCATGGCCTGCATCACGCTGACTTCTTTATAGTCGTAATCGAGCAGCGAGCCGTCGCCCTCGACGCCGTGGGTGCTCATGATGGCGTAATCGACTTTGAATTGGTTGATGAAATCCACAGTGGCCACGCCGGTCACGCCGCCGTCCACGGGGCGCACTACGCCGGACGTGATGATAACGGTATAGTCGCTGCGGGCGGATGCCACAGATGCGACATACAGATTATTGGTGATAATCCGCAGATTTTTGCGCTTTTTCACCAGCGCGGCGGCCACGGCTTCCATGGTGGTGCCGATGCTGAGAAACAGCGATGCGTTGTCGGGAATATGCTCGGCAATGTGGCGCGCGATGGCGTTTTTCTCAATCTGGCAACTGTTGCGCTTGCCCTGCTGCAATTCGCTTTCGAGAATATCGCCCATGGTCGCGCCGCCGTGGTAGCGCCGCAAAACGTTTTCATCGCTGAGAATGTTGATATCGCGGCGTATGGTTTGCGGCGTGACATCCAGCGCCTGCGCCAGCTGCTCCACCGACATATAATGCTGCTCGCGCACCAGCGTGATGATTTTTTCGTGGCGTTGTATGCGTGGTTTCATGGTTTCTCTCTTTTATTATTTATTAACGTGCGCTCGGGACAAGGAAAGAAACCTTTTAAATTCAGAAACCTGCCCGCTCCCCAATAAAAAAGGGGTAAATGGCCGAAACGCCCAAAAGTGACTGAAAATATTTATCCCAAACCCACATTTATGATGATGTCTATGCCGTCTGAAAAAAGGCGGAATAAAGCATTGTGCCAAATTCCCTTAAACGCTTCAACCGAAAGACGAAAACACCACCATCAAGAAAGGCGCAGCCACGTTGACGATAAAGCCGAAGCTGATGGCCAGCGGCACGGCCTGCAAACCGCCGGCGCTTTGAATCACCGGCAAAGTGAAATCCAGGCTGGTTGCGCCGCCCACGCCCACCGCCGCGCTCGGATGGCGGCGCATCAGCAGCGGAATACACACCAGCGCGAAGAACTCGCGCCCCAAATCGTTCAGCAGCATAATGCTGCCCCACACCGCGCCGTAAGCCTCGGTCATCACCAAGCCGGAGAGTGAATACCAGCCGAAGCCCGAAGCCAGCGCCATGCCTTTCATCCACGATACACCCGGGGTGAGCGCGGCAAACAGCAAGCCGCCCGCCAGCGAAGACGCCATCATAATCGCCGCCGTCTGCACGCCGCGCTTGTTCACCAATACTTGGCGCAGGGTAACGCCGCTGCCGTTGAGCTGCACGCCCACCAGCAACACCAGTGCCATCAGACAATACATGCCCAGATTTTCAGACGGCAGCCAAATGCCCGCCATCAGCTTACCGAACGCAAAACCCAATACCACACAGGCCACCTGCTTGATGCTGCCCGCGATGCTGACTTTGGCTTTTTTACCCGTACCCTGCGGCTGCCACGGGCGGCGGCGGTCGAACCACATCAGCGCCAGCAGGTTTGCGCCAATCACGCAGGCAAACAGCAGCAACACCGCACCCAAGATGGTATCCAGCTGCGCGCCGAGGTTTTCCACCCGCGCCAGCGAGACGCCGATGAGCAGCAACACCGCATACACCAAACCCGCCAGCGCCTTATCAATCAGCCGCAGGCAGGACGGGGGTACTTTGATAAAAAAACCGAGAAACATCGGCACCAATACCGACGCTAAAGTCATCAGACTTTCCATAGCTTAGGCAGTCCACATAAAAATGCAACCGCTCCCGGCAGGAACGGTTGCCGTATCATCCAATCATTATCAGGCAAAACAAGCCTTATTACGCCTTATCCGCAACGCTGTTTTCAGACGACCTGGCGCGCTTATCATTCACACAAATGCCGTCTGAAAATCACACTTGCCGCTTCAGACACCGCATTTTTCAGACGGCCTGTGCGCCTTTCCGCAGCCTTATTCGGAATAGGTAAACTTCGCCCGCTTCACGTTGCACAGCAGCTCGTAAGCAATCGTGCCCGCGGCTTCGGCCACTTCGTTTACGCCCACCGTATCGCCCCACAGCTCGACTTCGCAGCCCAAGCCGTCTTGCGCCGGATCCAGCTCCACAGTGATCATATCCATAGACACCCGCCCGATAATGCGGCTGCGCTGTCCCTCGACCGCCACGGGCGTATTGGTCGAAGCGCGGCGCGGATAGCCGTCGGCATAGCCGCAGGCAATCAGGCCGACGCGGGTGGATTTGCTGGTGTAAAACGTCGCGCCGTAGCCGATGGGCGAATGCGGCTGCAACACGCGCTCGCCGAATACCTGCGTGCTCAAGCGCATCACCGGTTTTAAACGCTCGTCGCTGCCGCCAAACGGCGATACGCCGTATAAAGCGATGCCCGCCCGCCCCCAGTCGCGGCGCGCGGCCGGCACGCCCAAGATGGCGGCGGAGTTGGCCAGGCTTTCGGCTCCGGGCAGGCCTTCGCAAGCCAAATCAAACGCTTCAAGCTGCATATCGGTCATGCCGTTTTCCGGTTCGTCGGCACAGGCAAAATGGCTGAATTTCACAATCTCCGCCACGCCCGCGCACTGTTTCAATGCGGTAAAGGCGGCGGCATAATGGTGCGGAAAAAAGCCCGCGCGGTGCATGCCCGAATCCATTTTCAGCCACACCGTCAGCGGCTCGTCCCACTCGCGGGCCAGCAGCGCTTCCAGCTGCCATTGGCTGCCGACCGCCGGCCACAGGCGGTAACGCGCCACCAAATCATATTCTTCAGGCTCAAACACGCCTTCAAGCAGCACAATCGGATTATCAATGCCGCTTTCGCGCAGCGCCACCGCTTCATCCGGCGAAGCCACGGCGAAACCGTCGGCCAAATCCGCCAGCGCGTGGGCGCAGCGTACCGCGCCGTGCCCGTAGGCATCGGCTTTGACCACGGCCAGAAGTTTGCCGCCGTGGATGCGTTTCAGGGTTTGATAATTGTGGCGCAGATGGTCCAAGCGGATACGGGCGTTCAGGGGGCGCATACGGTTTCCTCGGGTTAAATTTGGGGGCGTTTTCAGACGGCCTTGCGGCGGATGCTCTGTTGTAACACAGCGGCATTTTATTTACAAGTTAACAATAAAACTCCCCATCCGCCGCGCAGATGCCGCCGGTTTATTTTGAAATGACAATCGTGCCGCGCGGGACACTAGACGTCGTAAGTGCCCATCACGCTCGCGCTGCCCAAAATATGCCCCTGCATGGCAAAATGCAGGTCGTTGAAGCGGAAGCCCTGCGGCAAATCCAACACCGTATCCAGCGCATAGACAATCAATTCATAACGGTGGCGGCAGTTGGGCGGCGCCATACCGCCGTAATACGATGCTTCGGCAATATCGAATTTGCCCAATACGCTGGCCCAAGAGTTGGCGCCCTGGGTGTAATCGGTCGCCGATACGCTGTCGTTTTCTGCTACGGCGGTGCGCTTCAAATCGGCAATCAGCCAGTGTATCCACACAAAGCCGCTGGCGGTAATCGCGTCTTTGTCTTCCAATACCACGGCAAAAGACTGCGTGCCCTCCGGCGCATCGCTGATTTCAAAAGGAATCGAGTAAGTCGGCATGCCGTTGGGGCTGAACTGGCTGCCGCGCTTGCCGTATTTGTCTTCAAATTCGCCGTTGACGATGGCGCTGCTGCTGACTTTCATCTGCTTGCTCCTTTGGAAACGAATGGAAGAAAGCCTGATTGTAACGGATTTTCCGCGCATCGGCAGCCGTTTTTCAGACGGCCTTTGCCGGGCGCGGCGGCGCTGGTATGATAAAGCCGTTTCTGTGCTGCCAAAGGAGCCTGCCATGAGCGGCCACCATCACCACGGCCACCACCACGGCCATGAAGCCAATAAGAAAACCCTTGCCGTATCCTTCTGCCTGATTGCCGCCTTTATGCTGGTGGAAATCATCGGCGGCTGGCTCACCGGCTCGCTGGCCCTGCTTTCCGATGCCGGGCATATGCTCTCCGACGCGCTGGCCATCGGCTTTTCCCTGTGGGCGTTCAAACTCGGCGAAAGAGCCGTCAGCCGCAGCCGCACCTTCGGCTACCAGCGCGCGGAAATCCTGTTTGCCCTGTTCAACGGCCTGACATTGGCCGCCATCGCCGTGTGGATTATCATCGAAGCGGCGGCGCGTTTCCGCCATCCGCCCGAAATCGCCACCGGCGGCATGCTCGCCGTCAGCATCACCGGCCTGCTGGTGAATATTGTCGTCGCCCGCTATATGCACCGCCACAGCGACGTGGAAGACAATATCAATATGAAAAGCGCGTATCTGCACGTATTGGGCGACCTGCTCGGCTCAGTCGGCGCGA
This sequence comes from Bergeriella denitrificans NBRC 102155, assembly GCF_001592185.1. Classification (GTDB taxonomy): domain Bacteria; phylum Pseudomonadota; class Gammaproteobacteria; order Burkholderiales; family Neisseriaceae; genus Neisseria; species Neisseria denitrificans. Next base: position 2,860 of record NZ_BCWL01000010.1, on the reverse strand, counting down.
TTGCCGCCGCCCTGCTGATGATGGCGTTCGGCTGGCGGCTCGCCGATCCGCTTATCAGCGTTTTGATTGCGCTGCTGATAGCCCACAGCGGCATCGGCATCATCAAAAACACCACCCATATCCTGATGCAGGGCGCGCCGCAGGATATCGACCAAGAAGACCTGGTGGCCCGTATGAAAGCGGTGGACGGCGTGGAAAACGTCCACGACCTGCATTTATGGACGCTCACCAGCAGCCGCCACCTGCTCTCCGCCCACATCGTTGTGGACGGCAATATGAGCGTGCGCGAGGCACAAAGCGTATTGGAAGCCGTCGCCGAAACCGTACGCAGCCGGGGCATCGGCCATGTTACCCTGCAAATCGAAAGCCGCGAACACGGCCACAGCGAAACCCTGTATTGCGATGAAGGTCTCGGCCACGAACACCGCCATCACGATAGACATCACGACCACCATCACCCACATCAGCATTAATGCCGCACAAAAGGCCGTCTGATTTTCAGACGGCCTTTTACCCTGCCCGTACCCGCCTCCGCTCCGTGCCGCAATGCTATAATCGCCCCATTTCCTTTCCGCAAACCCACCATGAAACTCAACCCCCAGCAACAAGCCGCCGTCGATTATCTCGGCGGCCCCCTGCTCGTCCTGGCCGGCGCAGGCAGCGGCAAAACCGGCGTGATTACCCAGAAAATCAAACATCTGATTACCAAAGTCGGCTACCCTGCCCACCAAATCGCCGCCATCACCTTTACCAACAAAGCCGCCAAAGAAATGCAGGAGCGCGTGGCCAAAATGCTGCCCAAAGCGCAAACGCGCGGGCTGACGATTTGCACGTTTCACTCGCTCGGTATGCGGATTTTGCGCGAAGAAGCCGCCCACATCGGTTACAAAAAAAACTTTTCCATACTCGATGCCACCGACAGCGCCAAAATCATCAGCGAATTAATCGGCGGCAGCGGCAAAGAAGCCGTATTCAAAGCGCAGCACCAGATTTCATTGTGGAAAAACGACCTGCAAACGCCCGAGCAGGCGCTCATCAACGCGCAAAACGACTGGGAGCACCAAACCGCCCAAGCCTACGCGAGCTACCAAGCCACGCTGGAAAGCTATCAGGCTGTGGATTTCGACGACTTAATCCGCCTGCCCGCCCTGCTGCTGGCCGACAACAGCGAAGTCCGCAACAAATGGCAGCAGCGCCTGCGTTATCTTTTGGTGGACGAATGCCAAGACACCAACACCTGCCAATTCACCCTGATGAAGCTGCTTACCGGCGCGGAAGGCATGTTTACCGCCGTGGGCGACGACGACCAGTCCATCTACGCCTGGCGCGGCGCCAATATGGAAAACCTGCGTAAAATGCAGCAGGATTATCCGCAGATGAAAATCATCAAGCTCGAGCAAAACTACCGCTCCACCGCACGGATTTTGAAAATCGCCAACAAAGTGATTGAAAACAACCCCAAACTGTTTCAAAAAACCCTGTGGTCGCAATTCGGCATGGGCGAAATCGTCAAAGTCGTCGCCTGCCAAAACGAGCAGCACGAAGCCGAATGGGTGGTCAGCCAAATCGTCAAACAAAAACTCGTCGGCGGCGACAAAACCCAATACGCCGATTTCGCCATCCTCTACCGCGGCAACCACCAAGCCCGCACCTTTGAAGAAGCCCTGCGCAGCGCCCGCGTGCCCTACCGCCTCTCCGGCGGGCAAAGCTTTTTCGACAAAGCCGAAATCAAAGACGTTTTGTCCTACATCCGCCTGATTGCCAACCCCAGCGACGACCCCGCATTTCTGCGCGCCATCACCACCCCCAAGCGCGGCATAGGCGAAGCCACCCTCGGCAAACTCAACGCCTACGCCCACGGGCAGGAATGCAGCCTCTACGAAGCCGCGCAAAGCGAAGAAGCCTTAGCCCAGCTCAACACCGCCAACCGCAGCCACCTGCAAGCCTTTATGCAGATGATGGAAGGCTACCGCGCCCGTGCCGAAAGCGACGAAGCAGGCGATGTGATAAACGACTTACTCGACGAAATCGGCTACGAAGCCCACCTGCTCGCCAACGAAGAAGGCAAAGCCGGCGAAATCAAATGGCGCAACGTCAGCGACCTCACCGCCTGGCTCGCCCGCAAAGGCGAAGAAGACGGAAAAACCCTCCTCGAAATCGCCCAAACCATCGCCCTGATGACCCTGCTCGAAGGTAAAGACGAAGAAGAAACCGACGCCGTCAAACTCTCCACCCTGCACGCATCCAAAGGCTTGGAATACCCCTACGTCTTCCTGGTCGGCTGCGAAGAAGGCATCCTGCCGCACAGCGACAGCGTCGAAGAAGGCAACGTCGAAGAAGAACGCCGCCTGATGTACGTCGGCATCACCCGCGCCAAACGCCAGCTCACCCTCACCCACTGCATCAAACGCAAACGCATGGGCAGCTGGCAGTTTCCCGAACCCAGCCGCTTCATCGACGAAATGCCGCCCGAAGACATCAAAATCCTCGGCAGAAAAGGCGGCGACCCCGTCGTCAGCAAAGAAGAAGGCCGCAGCAACCTCGCCAGCCTGCGCTCCATGCTGGCCGCGAAAAAAAGCTGAAACCGAAAAATATGACGTCCATCGAATAGACTACTACGCAAGGCCGGCCTCTTAAGATTCACATCGTTCATTTCTTGTAAAATTACAGAATTCAAAAACCGCGCCAATCTTTACATTTGCTAACAATAAACAATATAGCCAACGTCACAGAGCCATTATTTTATTTAAAATCAATACACAACCCAATTCCCAGAGTCGGAATACGTCGAGCAAGGTGACTACCCGGCCGCTTTGCTAAAAAATAAAAAGGGTGAGTTGGACTGACCGTTTTATCTTAT
>NZ_BCWL01000009.1 GCF_001592185.1 Bergeriella denitrificans NBRC 102155 | reverse complement strand
CGACTATGGCATGTGTTTTTCAGACGGCCTTTTTCGGATTTGAGGCCGTCTGAAAATTAATGGCCGAAAATTAATGGCCGGGCAAAATATATCATGCCGTGCCTAAAAGAAATTAAAATGGGCAGGCTGGTTTTTAGCCTAGGAGTTGCAAGGTTTTGCCGGGCTGAAGCCCAGCCTACGCATTACTGCACGTTACTTTGCAAAAGCGTCTGCATTCCACCGCCGTCATTAGCTGCGCTACCCCCGCGCAGGCGGGAATCCACTCATGAAGTGTGGCTGCTTATTTTAAAACGATATGTTGCTTGATATTCAAAGTAGATTCCCGCCTGCGCGGGGGTAGCGCAGCGGACTTGCGCAGCTAATGACGTCAGCAAATAGCAGGATTTAATTTTGACGGCTGTTTTTGTTGGTAACACCGAAAAACACGGCCAAGCTACCCCGCTGTTCCATATCGGGTCGGCAACCCGACCTGCCGCAACCACCCTACTTCGCGGCTTTCTTTTCCTGCTCGGCTTTCAAAATCACCTGATACTGCTCCATTGCGGCGCGGAAGCCGGCGTCGGCGGTTTCGGTTTGGTTGGTTTGGAAAGCGTTTTCGGCACGGCTGAAATGTTCTTCGCCGGTTTTCCACTGCTCGGGGTATTTTTTGGCGTATTTTTTGGCATACGTGCGGTTGTTCATCACAAGGTGGCGCAGGCCGAACAGGGTATATTGCGGGTTGACGCTGTGGCTGGTTTTGTCAAACTTGAATACGCCGTCCTGCCCGGCTGCGGGTGCGGCTTTGGCGGTGTCGCTTGTCTGTCCGCAAGCGGCGGCGGCAAGTGCGACGGCGGTGGCGAGAATGGCGGGTTTCAGCATATCGGCTCCTTAACGGCGTCCGGCCAAGGCTTGCTCGGCTATTTCGAAATCGGAAAAATGGTGTTTCACGCCTTTGATGTCTTGGTAGGTTTCGTGGCCTTTGCCGGCAATCAGGATGATGTCGCCGACAGCGGCTTGCGCCACGGCGTATTCGATGGCGGCTTTGCGGTCGGCTTCGGTTTTTTCCGGTTGGGGTACGGCGGGCAGGATGTCGTTGATGATGTCTTGCGGCTCTTCCATGCGGGGGTTGTCGCTGGTGACGACGACTTTGTCTGCCCCCTCTGCCGCCGCTGCGCCCATCAGCGGGCGTTTGCCGCGGTCGCGGTTGCCGCCGCAGCCGAACACGCACCACAGTGCCGCGCCTTGCGGCTTGATTTCCTGCAGGGTGGCCAGTGCTTTTTCCAGTGCGTCGGGCGTGTGGGCGTAATCGACCACTACCAGCGGCTTGCCGGGGTTCATGATGCAGTCCATGCGGCCGGTGGCGGGGCGGATTTGCGCTAGGGCGTTTAATACTTTATCGAGCGGGTAGCCGTCGGCGCACAATACGCCGACGCAGGCGGCGAGGTTTTGCGCGTTGAAGCGTCCGAGCAGGCGGGTTCGGCATTCGCCGCTACCCCACGGGGTGTCTAAGGCGACTTTCATGCCGTCTGAAGATGCGGTAAATCCGGTAATGCGGATGGCGGCTTTTTCGTCGAAGCCGTAGCTGTACACCGCTACGTCGGGGCGTTCGTTTTTCAGTCGGCCTGCCAAGGCTGCGCCGTATCCGTCGTCAATATTGATGACGGCGTGTTTCAGACCCTGCCAGTAAAACAGGCGGGATTTGATGGCACCATAGGCTTCCATGGTGCCGTGGTAATCGAGATGGTCGCGGGTCAGATTGGTGAACACGGCCGTCTGAAAAGGTACGCCGTTGACCCGGCATTGGTCCAAACCGTGGCTGGACACTTCCATGGCAGCCGCCGTTGCGCCCTGCTGCTTGAAACGGTGCAACAGGGTTTGTACGGTAACGGGGTCGGGCGTGGTGTGGGTAGCTTCCTGCAGCCCGCCCCAAAAGCCGTTGCCGACCGTACCGATTACGGCGCATTTTTCCTCCAGCAAATCAGCGGCCTGAGCCAGCCATTGCGTAACGGAGGTTTTGCCGTTGGTGCCGGTCACACCCCAGATTTTCAGGCCGTCTGAAATATTATTGTAAACTTGTGCCGCCAAAATACCGGCACGGTGTTTCAAATCGCGGATGCCTTGATTGGGTACCGCCCAATCCTCATTCCAAACGAAGCTGCCGTCGTCGTCCCAAAACACGAAAGCCGCGCCGTTTTGGATCGCGGCGGGAATATAGCTGCGCCCGTCGGTGTATTCGCCCTGGCAGGCTACAAAAATATCGCCCTGTTTGATTTGCCGGCTGTCTGAAAACAACAACCGCCCTGCTGCGTTTTCACACAGCAGAGCAGGCAGGTGGTTTTCGGCTAAGGGGGTCAGTTCGCTGAACATGATTGTCTCAATCGTTTGATTCAGTATGGGTTAACGGTAACGTATCCTCGGGATGTAACTTTATTTACCCGAAGCCAGCGGCTTAGTCGGCGACACGCCCAAAATGTTCAGGCTGCCCGCCATCACTTCTTTAAACAGCGGGCCGGCCACGCCGCCGCCGTAGAAGCCGTGGGCGCTCGGTTCGTCGATATTGACGGCCACAATCACGCGCGGATTTTTCGCCGGGGCAAAGCCGACGAAGGATGCCACATATTTGCCGGAGTTGTAGCTGCCGCCCACCAGTTTTTTCGCCGTACCGGTTTTACCGGCCACATCGAAGCCCTCCACGGCAGCGGCCGTACCCGTGCCGCCCGGCTCGGTAACGGAAATCATCATTTCCCGAACTTTGCGCGCGGTTTCCGCTTTAATCACGCGCTCGCCCTTGGGCGCAACGGCCTGCTTCTCGAAGCTGACCGGCAGCAGCACGCCGTTGGTGGTCAGCACGGTATAGGCGCGCGCCATCTGCAGCAGGCTCAGCTGCAGGGTATAGCCGAACGACATAGTTGCCTGCTCGTGCGGCGTCCAGGTTTTCCAGTTTTTCAGCAGGCCGGGGGTTTCGCCGGGGAAGCCCGAACGCATACGCATACCGATGCCGAGCTGGCGGTAGTAGTCGTACATTTCTTTGGGCTTGAACATGGCCGACAGCTTACTGGTGCCGACGTTGGACGATTTCTGAATAATGCCGCGCACGTCAAGCTGCGGATAAGTATGGGTGTCTTTCACCGTAGCCGTGCCGAAGCGCAGCGGCGTGGTGCCGAATACGTCGCCGGACGATACTTTGCCGGCATCCAAGGCTTTGGCCACGATAAACGGTTTGATAATCGAGCCCGGCTCAATCATATCGGTCACGGCGCGGTTGCGGCGCTGCTCGCTGCCGGCCTGACCCGGCTCGTTCGGATCGTAGGCCGGGCTGTTGACCAAGGCCAAAATCTCGCCCGTTTGCGCGTCCAACACCACCACCGTACCGGCTTTGGCTTTATGGTGCGCCACGGCTTTGTTCAGTTCTTCATAAGCCAGCGTTTGGATGCGCTGATCCAGCGACAGCACCATATCCTGGCCGCTCTGCGGATTGCTGTTGCGCGGGGAATCCAAGCTGTCAACGATATTGCCTTTGTTGTCGCGCAAAACGACTTTAGCGCCGTCTTCGCCGCGCAGTTTGTCTTCGCGGGAAAGCTCCAAACCTTCCTGGCCTTTGCCGTCGATATTGGTAAAGCCGATAACGTGGGCAAACAGATTACCCATAGGGTAATGGCGTTTCAATTCCTGCTCAAACGCCAAACCTTTGATGCCCAAAGCGGTGATTTCGTCCGCTTTTTCCTGGCTCAGCTGACGCTTGAGATAAACGAAGCTACGGCCTTTCTGGCTCAGACGGTCGGTCAGCGTTTCCACCGATACGCCGGTGATTTCGGACAATTTCTCCAGCTGCTCCGCGCTCGGCATCTCGCTCATGCTCGACGGGTTGGCATACAGCGATTCGGTCGGCGCGCTCAGCGCCAGCGTGGCGCCGTTGCGGTCGGTAATCATGCCGCGCGTCGCCGGCAGCGGCAACGTGCGCACGAAGCGTCGGTCGCCCTGCTCTTTCAAAAACTCATGCTTGGTGGTGTGCAGATATACGCCGTGCATCAGCAGGCCGCCGAAGGCAAACGCCATCAGGCCCAAAACCAGGCAGATGCGTCCGTCGCTGGTGATGGGCTTTTTGACCTTAGGCTGCTTGGGCAGTATTTGCGGTTTATATTCGTTCTTAATCAACATGCTTGTCTCGTCGGCGGAGCACTCCGGCCAAGGCCGGCCCCGTATCATTATTATGGTTGTTTCGTGCTGTTTGTCGTTTGCGAAGCGGGTTGCCCGAAAGGCTACCCTTATTTCTCTATTTTGTTATTGCGCTCGACCATGATGGTATTGTGTGCCGAAGGCGGTCGCAGGCGCTGTTTTTCGGCCGCCACTTTAATCAGCTTGTGGTTGGCCAAACGCGCCTGCTCCAGCTTCAAGCGCGCAAAATCCTGATCGAGCTGGATTTCCTGCTTCTGCGCCTTATCCAGCTCGATAAAGTAACGGCGCGACTGGTCTTGCACCGTTACCACGAAAAAGCCCGACGCAAATGCCGCCAGCAGTAAGATAATGTTCAACTTATTCATGTGTTATTTTTCAGACGGCCTGCCTAGCGCACGGCCGTTCAACTGCCCGGTTATTCTGCTGCAAATGCGCCGCTGCTGCGCTCGGCTACCCGCAATACCGCGCTGCGTGCGCGGGGGTTGGCCGAAGTTTCCGCCGCGCCGGGCTTGATGGCCTTGCCGACGGCTTTCAACGGCGGCTGCGGCAAATCGGCTTCTTTCACCACCGCCCAACGCGGCAGCGGCGCGTGCTGCGAATGCTTTTTCACAAACTGCTTGACGATGCGGTCTTCCAAAGAATGGAACGCAATCACCGCCAAACGGCCGCCCTCGTTCAATCGGGCCACCACCTGCGGCAATACCGCTTCTACCTCTTCGAGCTCACGGTTAATAAAGATGCGAACTGCTTGGAAGGTGCGCGTCGCGGGGTCTTGGCCGCGCTCGCGAGTACGGACGTTTTGCGCCACGAGCTGCGCCAGCTTGCGGGTTGTATCAATGGGCGCTTCCTGACGCTGCGCGACAATGGCGCGCGCAATCTGGCGACTAAACCGCTCTTCACCATAATTCTTAATGACCTCGTGTAATTCCTGCTCATCGGCTGCGGCAATCCATTCGGCCGCCGACATTCCCCGGGTCGGGTCCATACGCATATCCAGCGGCGCGTCGAAGCGGAAGCTGAATCCGCGCTCTCCGTCGTCGATTTGCGGCGAAGAAATACCCAAATCAAACAAAGCGCCGTCGATTTTGCCGATGCCCAAGTCGTCCAAGGCCGTCTGAAAAGTGGCGAAACCGCCGTGCACCACACTGACGCGTTTATCCTGCGCCGCCAATTCCTGCGCCACGGCAATCGCCTGCGGGTCTTTATCAAACACAATCAGCCGGCCGGCCTCGCCCAAGCGGGACAAAATCAGGCGGGAGTGCCCTCCCCTGCCGAACGTACCGTCCACATACACGCCGTTTTCACGGATATTCAGCGCATCCACGCCCTCGTGCAGCAACACGGTAATATGTTGGTAAGTTTCGTTCCCGCTCACAGCTGCAAATCCGTTTGGCTTAATTGGAACGCCAATTCGTCGGCATCGTCATCCAGAGCCTGATTCATCTCATGCTCCCAATGCTCGCGACCCCACAGCTCGAGGCGGTTGGCGCGACCGACCAGCGTTACTTCTTTTTCAAAATCCACGCGGCGGCGCAGGTTGGCCGGCAGCAGCACGCGCCCGGCGCTGTCCCACTCCAGCGTATCGGCATTATGCAGCAACAGGTTTTGATAACGCTGCAGCATGGGATTACCCGCCGTTTTCAGCGCCAAAAGCTGCTGCGACACGCGCTCCCATTCCGATTCCGGATACATCAGGATTTTCTGGCGCGAGTCCAGCGTCGCCACCACCGCCGGGGTGTAGCGGCGCAGCAAAAGATCGCGGAACTTGGCCGGAATGGCCAACCGCCCTTTGCTGTCTATGCTCAATTCATGAGAGCCGCCGAACACGATTACACCCTTACTAGTGGAAAGTTAAAATACGGAGCAGCAGATGACACTTTCACCCACTTTACCCCACTAAGCGACACTATAAGAAATTTTACCTTGTCGGTCAAATGAGCTTCCGCAAAAAACCACACACAGCATTAAATAAAAAATCCTTTAAATACAATCATCTGATTATCCGACACACAAGCGCGCGCGCCGCAGCGGGCAGGCCGCAGGCCGCCAAACCACCGTATCTTGTATTTCGGATTTTCATTTAATACTAAATATAGTATTTCAACACCCAAACCGACCGCCCCGGCTTTCGCGTTATAATACGCAGGCAAATCATCATTTTTTACATTATCTAACAGTCATGAAGCCGCACATCCCCGCCCCCGAGGCCGAAGCGCAGGCCGCCAGCGCGCGCCTGGTTCGGCTAATCGCAGACGAAATTACCCGCTGCGCCAACTGGCTGCCCTTCTCCCGATTTATGGAACTGGCGCTCTACGCCCCCGGCTGCGGCTACTACACCGGCGGCGCACACAAAATCGGCGCAGCGGGCGATTTCATTACCGCCCCCACTCTGACCCACCTTTTCGGGCAAACCGTCGCCCGCCAGCTCGCCCCGCTGCTGCCGCAAACCGGCGGCACAATTTACGAATTCGGCGCGGGTACAGGCGACTTGGCGGCGGTATTACTCAACAGCCTCGGGCCGCATATCCAACGCTACTGCATCATCGAAGTTTCCCCCGAGCTGGCCGAACGGCAGCGCAGCCTGATTGCCGCCAAAGTGCCGTCTGAATTAGCGCAGAAAGTCGCCCACCTGCCCGCCCTGCCCGATACGCTCGACGGCATCGTCGTCGGCAACGAAGTTTTGGATGCTATGCCCGTCGAGCTCATCAGTCGGCGCGACGGCGCATTTCTGCAACAAGGCGTGAGCCTGCAAAACGATACGCTGATTCAAACCGGGCAAACGCTGACACAACCCGACCTACTGGAAGCCGCCGCACGCTATTTCCCCGCCGCCGAGCCTTACACCAGCGAGCTGCATCCCGCCCAATACGCCTTTGTCCGCACGCTGGCCGATCGACTGGTGCGCGGCGCGGTGCTGCTGATTGATTACGGCTTCGATGCCGCGCAGTATTACCACCCGCAGCGGCACATGGGCACCCTAATCGGCCACTACCGCCACCACACCGTGCACGACCCGTTTTTCCACATCGGCCTGACCGACCTGACCGCCCACGTCAACTTTACCGACACCGCACAAGCCGCTGTTGACGGCGGTTTGGACTTAATCGGCTACACCACCCAGGCCAATTTTCTGCTGAACCTCGGCATCACGGAGCTGCTGGCACAAAGCGGCCGCCCCGACAGCGCCGCCTACGCCCGCGAAGCCGCCGCCGTGCAGCAGCTGCTCAACCCGCACGAAATGGGCGAGTTGTTTAAAGTCATCGCTTTCGGACGCGGCATCGATGTCGATTGGCAGGGTTTCGCGTTCGGCGACATCTGCCACAAGCTGTAAACCCGCCGCAGGCCGTCTGAAAACCTCGCTTTTTCAGACGGCCTTTTTGATTTTTTCTTTTTAAAAATCAAAATACAATCAATTTTCCGAAAAATAACCCTTGCCAGCCGCCCAAAAAAACATATAATAGCGACTTCACGAAACGGCGAATTAGCTCAGTCGGTTAGAGCAGAGGAATCATAATCCTTGTGTCCGGGGTTCGAATCCCTGATTCGCCACCATTTGGGGGTATAGCTCAGTTGGTAGAGCGCTTGCATGGCATGCAAGAGGTCAGCGGTTCGATCCCGCTTACCTCCACCAAGATTTAAAAAAGTCCTTACTTCGGTAAGGACTTTTTGCTTTTCTGCCCGCATTATCCTGCCCCGCCCGCAGCAAGCGGCGGCGGCAAACTTTTGCTACAATACCCCCTTTTCTCCAACACAGGCCACACGATGACCGATACCCGCTCCGGCACGCTCCAACAGATTTTTTCCCGGCGGATGCTGATTTGCATCTTCACCGGCTTTACTTCCGGCCTGCCCCTGTATTTCCTGATTAATCTCGTGCCCGCCTGGCTGCGCAGCGAACACATCGATTTGAAAACCATCGGCCTGTTTGCCCTGATCGGCCTGCCGTTTACCTGGAAATTCGTCTGGTCGCCGCTGATGGATGCCGTGCGCCTGCCCTTTCTCGGCCGCCGCCGCGGCTGGATGCTGGTGACCCAAATCGGCCTGCTGGCCTCGCTAGCCGCCTATGCCCTGCTCAACCCGCACCAACACATGGCCGTGATTATGGCGCTCTCCGTCGTGGTGGCCTTTTTCTCCGCCAGCCAAGACATCGTGCTCGATGCTTTCCGCCGCGAAATCCTGCCCGACAGCGAATTGGGCTTGGGCAACGCCATCCACGTCAACGCCTACCGCATCGCCGCGCTCGTACCCGGCTCGCTCAGCCTGATTTTGGCCGACCTGATGCCCTGGCAAAACGTATTCGTCATCACCGCCCTGTTTATGATTCCCGGCCTGCTGATGACCCTGTTTCTGGCGCAGGAGCCGGATTTGCCTCCGAAAGCGCCGCGCACGCTGCAGCAGACCATTGTCGAGCCGTTTCACGAATTTTTTACCCGCAAAGGCGTGCAGCAGGCACTGCTTGTTTTGGCCTTTATCTTCTTCTACAAACTCGGCGACAGCATGGCGACCGCGCTGGCCACGCCGTTTTATCTCGATATGGGCTACAGCAAAACCGACATCGGCCTGATTGCCAAAAACGCCGGGCTGTGGCCGGCCGTGATTTTCGGCATTATCGGCGGCATCTGGATGCTGAAATTGGGCATCAACAAAGCCCTGTGGCTCTTCGGCCTCGTGCAATGGGTGACCATTTTGGGCTTTGTCTGGCTCGCCAGCTACCAGCATTTTGAAGTAATCGGCATGAGCGAGCGCGTGATTCTCGCCGTGGTCATCGGCGCAGAAGCCGTCGGCGTTGGCTTGGGCACGGCGGCATTTGTCGCCTATATGGCACGCGAAACCAACCCCGCGTTTACCGCCACGCAGCTTGCCCTGTTTACCAGCCTGTCTGCCGTACCGCGCACCTTTATCAACGCCACCACCGGCTATCTGATTGAGTGGCTGGGCTACGTCGATTTCTTCTGGCTCTGCTTCTTCCTGGCCGCGCCCGGTATGCTGCTGCTCTTCAAAGTCGCTCCGTGGAACGGCGACAAAGTTGACAGCAAAACCGCTGCCTGATGTTTCCGAACGATATAAAAAGGCCGTCTGAAAATCGCGGATTTTCAGACGGCCTTTTTATATCCGCATCCCCCTATTCAATCTCCAAACGCTCCATCCGGTAGCGCATGGAGCGGAAGCTGATGCCCAAGAGTTTGGCTGCCTGCGTGCGGTTGTAGCGCGTTTGCTGCAACACTTGGCGCAGGATGTTGCGTTCGACTTCGTCCAGATAATCCTGAATCTGCATACGGCGCGGGTCGAAAGGCGGCAGGCCGTTTTCGGCGGCTTCGGCGGATGCGGTTTCCATGGGTTCGGCTTCCGGCGGCAGCGTCTGTTTCAACACTTCGGCGGAGTGGGTTTGGATTTGCAGGTCGTCCACCTGAATCATCTGCCCCACTGTCAGCGCGACGGCGCGTTCCAAAATATTTTCCAGCTCGCGGAAGTTGCCCGGGTAGCTGTAATGCAGCAGGGCTTCCTGCGCTTTGCTGCTGAGGGTGTAGTGTTCGCTGCCCCGGCAGTGTTTGTGCAGCAGATAGGCAATCAGCGCCTTCAAATCTTCGCGCATTTCGCGCAGCGGCGGCATATGCACCGATACGACGTTTAAGCGGTAATACAGGTCTTGGCGGAACGCGCCGCTTTCGACCAGGGCTTCGAGGTTTTTATGCGTGGCGCACACGATGCGCACATCGACTTTGGTTTCCTGCGCTTCGCCGATGCGGCGCACGGCTTTTTCCTGAATGGCACGCAGCAGTTTAACCTGCATGGCCAGCGGCAGGTCGGCCACTTCGTCGAGAAAGAGCGTGCCGCCGTCGGCGTGTTGGAAAAAGCCCTGGCGGTCTTGGTCGGCGCCGGTAAAGCTGCCTTTTTTATAGCCGAAAAACTCGCTTTCCATCAGGTTTTCGGGAATGGCGCCGCAGTTGACGGCCACAAAGGGGCGGCGGCGGCGCTCGGACAGCTCGTGAATGGTGCGCGCGGCCTGCTCTTTACCCGTGCCCGATTCGCCTGCGATATATACGGGCACGTTGCTGCGTGCCAGGCGGCGGATCAGATGGCGGGCTTCGACCATTTGCGGCGAACTGCCCAGCAGGCGCGGCATATCGGCTTCTCCGCCAATCGGCGGCGCGGCGGTTTCAGACGGCTGCACTTCGGGCTGCGGCACTTCCGCTTCCGGGAAAAGCTCGCCTGTCAGCACCGGCTCAGGCTCGGGCGCCACTTCCGGCTCGGACGGCGGCAGGCTGCGGGCGGGCGGCTCGCTCTGTTCGTTGACGCTGATGGCGGATTTCACCAGCGAGCGCAGCTGCGACAGGGTAATCGGTTTTTGCAGATAATCAAACGCGCCGGCTTTGAGCGCTTCAACGGCTTGGTCGGCATTGCCGAAAGCGGTAATCACCGCCACGGGGGTATCCGACATCAGCTCGTTGATGTAGTGGACGACCTCGAGGCCGGAGCCGTCGGGCATACGCATATCGGTCAACACCAGCGAATAGGTGCCGGCCGACAGCTTGCTTTTGGCATCTTCCACGCCAACAGCGGTATCCACGCGCAAACCCATTTTCATCAGGGTCATTTCCATCAGGTCGCGGATATCGGTTTCGTCGTCAACGACCAGTACCGGATCTTGTAATTTATTCATTATTGTCTCTCGGTAAAATCACTTCAAATCCATTCATTTCGGGGCGGTAGTGCAGCTGCCCCTTATTGGCGTGCGCCAGCTCGAGCGCGACATACAGCCCTAAGCCTGTGCCGCCTTTTTTATCGGTGGTGAAAAACGGCTCAAACAGGCGGCTGCGTAAATCCGGCGGCACGCCCGGGCCGTTGTCTGCCACCACGATGGACACGTGCGACTGCCCGCTCGGGCGCATGAATACGGTGACCGCGCCCTGGTCTTTGCGGCTGTGCTTCCAGGCGTTGTTGCACAAATTCCACATCATCTGCTGCAGGTGCATGCTGTCTGCCAACACCGTCAGGCTGTTGCCGTCCATATGCATCCGCACGCAGCCGACCGATTTGGGGTTGTTTAAGGTAAATTCCTGCTTAAACTCCAGCCAGAATTTCATCAGGTTGACCGGCTCGCATTTGAGGCGGTCGCGCTTGTTCACCAGCGACACTTCTTCCAACATTTTGTCGATGCGCTGGATATTGCTGTCGATGATGCCGTAAAGCTTGCGCGTCACCGGGTCGGCATCGCCCTCCTGCAGCAGGCCGTTGGCATGGCGGATGGCCGACATGGGATTGCGGATTTCGTGCGCCAGATTGGAGGTCAGCTGCCCCAGCGATGCCAGCTTGGTGGACATGGCCTCCGCCGCCACTTCGCGCAGCGAGCGCACATAGAGTATCAGCAGCTCGGCTTCGGGCTGGATTAGCGGCACGGCGCGCACGTGCATGGCGTGCTGGAAAATCCGGATATCGGTTTCAAACGATTTGTCGGCCCGGCCGCGCCATTGCGCCACCAAGTCGGCAAACAGCGGCTCGCGCTGCCCCACGGAAATCTCGGGAAAATATGCTTTGGCTTTTTGGTTAAACAGCCATACCTGCTGAGCCGCGTCCAACACCACCACCGCTTCCTGCACGCTGTTGAGCACCATGCGGTTCAAGCCGCTCAGGCGTTTGACGGTTTGGCGGTTGTGTACCGCCGAATCGGTGGCCGCGCGCAGATGTTCGGCGATAAAGGAAATCAGAAACGCCACCAGATAAGCCGCCGCAATCAGCACGCCCGCCCGCAATACCTGATCGGTGTGCCAATCGAAAGGATTAAGCCGTATGCCGCCGCCCAAAAACAGATTGAACACAATCAGCATGGCGGTATAGCCGGCATACAGCAGCGGATAGCGCCCGTAGCTGAGCATGCAGGAGCTGGCGACAAAAGGCAGCACCAAAATGCCCAGTCCCGTTTCCAGCCCGCCGACTACATACACCAGCACCATAATCATGCTGATATCGACGGCGGCGCTGGCATTGGGCAGATCCAGATTCTGCAGCTGCCAATCGGGGCGGAAAATCGTCAGGAAAATCAGAAAAGTATAGAGCAGCACCCAGCTGTAAAACGCCACATCGGGAAAGCCGGAATGGCCGGGGCTGAGCGAAGAGTCGGTCACCAGCAGCTGAAACACCAGCAGCGGCAATACGATGGCGATGCGGGCGATATTCACCAAGCCGGGAAGTTTTTCGCTCTGCGCTTCCCAGCTGGTCTGCCTGATAAACTGTCTGCCCATAATGACCGGCTCCGATAGCGGCAGGCAGCGCCCGCCGTATTTGACGCTGCACGGGGCAATCGGCTGCCGCTCCGTGCAGAAAAAAGGAAAATAAAAACGCAAAGGCCGTCTGAAAAAGTCAGACGGCCTTTTCTACCGTGCATATTATACTGAAATTTCACGGCATTTGTCTATGCAAATAGCATTAAACGTATTTAATCAAACAAACCGCGCAAACGCCCCGCAATCGCCAGCGGCTTGCCCTTGCGCCCGCGCTTGCCTTCGATTTCGACCATCTCCAGCGTTTCCTTGCGCTCCGCGCCGCGTTTGCCCACGCTCTCCAGCGTGATGCTCGGCGCGGTGGTGGTCAGCACCTGAATCACGTTTTCGCCGTCGGCCAAGCTGATGAGCTGCAGGCCGCGGCCTTTGGCCATCACTTTCAACTCGCCCAACGCAAAGGCCAGCGCGCGGTTATCGTCGGTCACGGCCACGACTTTGCAGTCGGGATTAATCAGCGACGCAGCATAGACGGCTACCGGCGGCAGCACGGTTTCGCCGCTGTCGAGCGACATCACCACTTTACCCGCCTTGACACGCCCTGCCATATCGCCGAGTTTAGCAATAAAGCCGTAGCCGCCGCTGTTGCTCAGCAAGTAATGCTGGTCGGGCAGGCCGGTCAGTATGGCCGCGACGGACGCGCCGTTTTGCAGCTCGATTAACGAAGACACCGGTACGCCGTCGCCGCGGCCGCCGGGAATTTCGGCCGCGTCGAGGGTGTAGGTGCGGCCGAGTGTGTCCAGCACCACCACCGGCCACACGGTGCGCCCTTCCAACACCTGCTTCAGGCCGTCGCCTTCTTTGAAGGAGGTCTGGCTCAAGTCCAGATGATGCCCTGCCCGGCTGCGTATCCAGCCTTTGTTCGACAAAATCAGCGTGACCGGCTCGTCGGCGGTGGTTTGCGTGAGCGTGGCGCGACCGGCTTCTTCCACCAGGGTGCGGCGTTCGTCGCCGAACTGCTTCATATCGGCCTGCATTTCTTTGATGATGAGCTTTTTCTTTTCGCCCTCGTCCGACAGCAGGATATTCAGACGGCCTTGCTCTTCTTGCAATTCGTTCAACTCTTTTTCCAGCTTGAAGCCTTCCAAACGGGCAAGCTGGCGCAGGCGGATTTCGAGAATGTCTTCGGCTTGGATTTCCGTGAGGCCGAATGCGGCCATCAAATCGGTTTTCGGTTCGTCGCTCTCGCGGATGACGCGTATCACTTCGTCGATGTGCAGGAAAACTTTCAGACGGCCTTCGAGGATGTGCAGGCGTTTTTCTACTTGGCTCAGGCGGAACTGCAAACGGCGGGTAACGGTGGTGACGCGGAAATCCAGCCATTCCTGCAAAATGGTTTTCAGGTTTTTCTGCGCGGGGCGGTTGTCCGTGCCCATCATCACCAGGTTCACCGAAACATTGCCTTCCAGCGAAGTCTGCGCCATCAGCGTGTTCATAAAATTATCCGGTTCGATGCGGCTGGATTTCGGCTCGAATACGAGACGGACGGGGTGTTCGCCGTCGCTTTCGTCGCGCACTTTTTCAATCAGATCCAACATCAGTTTTTTGGTGTTGAGCTGGTCTTGGCTGAGCTGTTTTTTGCCCGCTTTCGGCTTGGGATTGGTCTGTTCTTCGATTTCGGCCAGGATTTTTTGCGCGCTGGCGTTCGGCGGCAGCTCGGTGACAATCACGCGCCATTGGCCGCGCGCCAGCTTCTCGATTTCGTAACGGGCGCGCACGCGCACGCTGCCTTTGCCGTTTTCGTACATCTGGCGCAAATCGGCCGCAGGGGTGATGATTTGGCCGCCGCCGGCAAAATCCGGAGCGGGAATGTAGGCCAGCAGGTCGGCGGTTTCCAAACCCGGCTTTTTCAGCAGCGCGATGGCGGCTTGGGTGACTTCGGCGAGGTTGTGCGGCGGAATTTCGGTGGCCATGCCCACGGCGATGCCGGATGCGCCGTTGAGCAACACCATCGGCAGGCGCGCGGGCAGGGAAACCGGCTCTTCAAACGCGCCGTCGTAGTTCGGCACAAAATCGACCGTACCCTGGTTGATTTCGGAAAGCAGCAGCTCGGCAATCGGGGTCAGCCGCGCTTCGGTATAACGCATGGCCGCCGCGCCGTCGCCGTCGCGCGAACCGAAGTTGCCGATGCCGTCGATTAAGGGATAGCGGAGGGTAAAGTCCTGCGCCATGCGTACCATCGCCTCATAGGCCGAGCTGTCGCCGTGCGGGTGGTATTTACCCAAAATTTCGCCGACCACGCGCGCCGATTTCACCGGCTTGGCGCCCGCGGTCAAACCCATGTCGCGCATGGCGTACAAAATCCGCCGCTGCACCGGCTTCTGGCCGTCTGAAACTTCAGGCAGGGCGCGGCCTTTGACCACGCTCATGGCGTATTCGAGATAGGCGCGTTCGGCATATTGGCCGAGCAGCAGGTAATCTTCGCCGACTGGTGCGGGCGTAGCGGGCATATCGTTCATATCAGGCAAACAGGTCTATCCAAAATAATGGAGCGTATTGTAAAGCAAAACGGGGCTTCACGCTCGGATGCCATAAGCAAAGCCGTCTGAAACCCTATTTTCAGACGGCTTTTCCTTGCTTCCAAGCGCCGAACGAAGCGTTCATCATCAAAGTCATTGAAAACAAAATCACACGGCTTTACAGCCTTACCTCATTCTTTAGTGTTTAACCGTATTAAAGTCAAAAACAAAAAAGCCGTCTGAAAATACGCATTTTCAGACGGCTTTTCTGTCTCACGGCCTTAAAGCCGGAGCGGATTATCCTTCAAATTTTTTAAACACCAGCGTACCGTTGGTACCGCCGAAGCCGAAGGAGTTGGAGATGGCGACGTTGATTTTGACGTCGCGGGCTTCGTTGGCGCAGTAATCCAAATCACAGCCGTTTTCGATGTCTTGCTCGAAAATATTGATGGTCGGCGGGGATTTTTGGTGGTGTACTGCCAATACGCTGTACACGGCTTCTACGCCGCCGGCCGCGCCGAGCAGGTGGCCGGTCATGGATTTGGTCGAGTTGACGACAACGTTGTTGGCGTGTTCGCCCAAAGCGCGCTTGAGGGCTTTGGTTTCATTGGCGTCGCCCAGCGGGGTGGACGTGCCGTGTGCGTTGACGTAATCCACATCGGTCGGGTTCAGGCCGGCATCGTTCAGGGCGCGGGTTACGGCCAGCGCGGGGCCTTCTTCGTTCGGCGCGGTGATGTGGTAGGCATCGGAACTCATGCCGAAACCGACCAATTCGGCGTAAATTTTCGCGCCGCGTTTTTTAGCATGTTCCAACTCTTCCAGCACCAACACGCCTGCGCCTTCGCCAATCACGAAGCCGTCGCGGTCTTTATCCCACGGGCGGGAGGCGGTGGCGGGGTCGTCGTTGCGGGTGGAGAGTGCCTTCATGGCGGCAAAACCGCCGACGCTGAGCATATTGATGGTGCCTTCGGCGCCGCCGGCAATCATTACGTCGGCATCGCCGTATTTAATCAGGCGGGCGGCATCGCCGATGGAATGCGCGCCGGTGGTGCAGGCGGAAACCATGCCGTAGCTCGGGCCGCGGTAGCCTTTGAGAATGGTGACATGACCGGCAATCAGGTTAATCAGCGAGCCGGGAATGAAAAACGGGTTGATTTTGCGCGGGCCGCCTTCGAATACGGCTTGGCCGGTGGCTTCGATGCTGGGCATGCCGCCGATACCGGAGCCGATGTTGACGCCGACGCGGTCTTTATCCAAGCCCGGGGTGTCGTCCAAACCGGCATCGGCAATGGCCTGCATGGCGGCGGCGATGCCGTAGTGGATGAATACGTCCATACGGCGCGCTTCTTTGGCGCTGATGTATTGGCCGATGTCGAAGCCGCGCACTTCGCCGGCTACCTGGCTGTTGAGCTCGGATGCGTCAAAGCGGGTAATCAGGCCGATACCGCTCTGACCTGCCAGCAAGTTGCTCCACGCCTCGGCGATGTCGTTGCCGACCGGAGATACTTGGCCGAGGCCTGTGATAACTACTCTTCTCTGACTCATTGATAATCTCGCTGTGCTTGGGCTTTGCCGCGGCGCCGGGCAAGGCCGTCTGAAATCCGCATGTACCGCCGCGCGTTTTCCGCATGCTGCCGGAACGCCTGCTTCATTAAGGCAAAAGCCTCTGTTTGCGGATTCGCAGCAGAGGCCTGTACGTCGATGCTACGGATTAGCCGTTGTGGACGTTGATGTAGTCGATTGCCAGTTGTACGGTGGTGATTTTTTCGGCTTCTTCGTCAGGGATTTCGCAGCCGAAAGCCTCTTCCAAAGCCATAACCAGCTCAACGGTATCCAAAGAGTCTGCGCCCAAATCGTCTTGGAAAGAAGATTCGTTTTTCACTTCGGCTTCGTTTACGCCCAGCTGTTCAGCAACAATTTTTTTAACTTGTTGTTCGATATTTGACATGTCAGTCGTTCCTTATATGCCTTGCGGCGGGTTTAAGAAAAATATAAATCGGCGCTATTCTACCGAATTGGATTAGAGTTTTCCATCTAAAAATGCAAGTCCTGCAGCTTGAGGCGGAAACTCGGCTGATGCGCCATATTAGCACAGGCCGATTTTATCTCACAAGCAGCTTTTTGTTTTTTACGGTTTATCAAGCCCTTAGATGCCGAAATTCGCCCCAAAAGGCGGTTTTTCAGACGGCTTTTCCGCCCTTTGCCGCGCCCGCAGCCTGCCCCGAACGCGCACTCTCGGTTAAAATACGCACTGATAGCCCCCTAAGGATACCTCATGGAAGCCACTGTTTATCTGGAAGACAACGAATACATCGCGCTGTGCGACCTGCTGAAGCTGGCGGGTTTGGCCGAAAGCGGCGGGCAGGCTAAAGCCTTTATCGCCGAAGGACTGGTGCGCCGCAACGGCGAAACCGAAACCCGCAAAACCGCCAAAATCCGTGGCGGCGAAGTGATTGAATTCAACGGCGTGCGCCTGGACATTACCGATGGATACGACCCTGAAGCCTGAGGCCGAAGCTCTGCTCGGTGAGCCGCTGCTGGACGAGCCGGTGCGCCCCGAAAGCTGGGAATGCTGCGGCAGCGACTGCGGCGATGCCTGCATCCAAACGATTTACTGGGCCGACAAAGCCCGCTACGACGCGCAGCAGAAACGCCTGCAGGCGCTGCTTGAGGCGCAGGCGGATTAAGCCTGCCCGCCCTGCCGGTTTTCAGACGGCCTGATGGCGCTGCCACAGCGTTTTTTGGGCGAACACCAGCTTGTTGTCGGTAAATTTCACCATATCCAAATCCAGCGCCCACACATCGCTCTTCATGGCACGCGCCATCGGATGCGCCTTGTAAAACAGCGCCAGAGCTGCTTTGCGTTCGGCTTCGTCCTCAATCACCCGCGCCTGCGCCTGAAACTGGATGCCGCTGATTTTGGTAATGGCATCGGGCTGCCCCGCCACCGTGCCCGCAATGCGCGGATTGGCCGCCATCAGCGTACCGTGGCGGGTTTTACGCGCCGTAAGCACAATCAGCCGCCCCGCCGCCAAATCGGGCACATAAAAGCAGCACGCGCTCCAAATATCGCCATCATGCGCCGCCGCCAGGCTGACAACGTGGTTTTTGCCGAAAAACGCAGCGATGTTTTCAGGAATAGGGTTCACAACAACTCCTTAAAGCATAATCCGCCGCCATTTTACGCCCGCGCAGGCCGTCTGAAAACCGCCCCGCCGTCCGACAGGTAGACAAAAAAGCCGTCTGGAAACCTGTTTTTTCAGACGGCCTTCCACCGCCCGTATGCGGCAATTCATTATAGAATAGCCATCATCAACCCCACCGCCAACCGCCCGGAGCCGCCCCATGAACCCGCGCCCGCCCCGCCGCCACCGCGGCTTTACCCTGATTCAGCTGCTGGCCGCGCTGGCCGTATTGGCTGCACTGGCCGCCGCCGCGCTGCCCGCCTACAACCGCCATCTGCGCGAAGGCCGCCTGCGCGAAGCACAAGCGGCCTTGCTGGAAAACGCGCAGTTTTTAGAAAAACACTACCGCCAAACCGGCAGCATCCGCGCCAATTCCACCACCTGGCCGACCCTGCCTGTCACCGAAGCGGGCGGCTTCTGCATCCGCCTCAGCGGCCTGGCCAGAGGGCAAAGCAACCAAACCGAAGGCAAATTCACCCTCAAAGCCGTCGCTCTCGACAAAACCCGCGAACCGCGCGTGCTGAAAACCAACGAAGCCTTAATGACCACCATCTGCGAAAGCTCGTCCAGCAGCTGCGACGACGGCCTGCAACATTTTTCGGGCGACGGCAGCACCGACCAGGACTGCCGCGTTTACCAGCACTAGAAATGCCGCGCTCCGACAGGCAAACAGGCAAAACAAAACCGCTTCGGCTTTCGCCAAAGCGGTTTTGGATATTTTGGTCGGAATGAGAGGATTCGAACCTCCGACCCCTTCGTCCCGAACGAAGTGCGCTACCGGGCTGCGCTACATTCCGAATAAGGGCGCATTATAATCCCGTTTGACTGAATTTGGCAAGCCGTTTCGATGAAAATGCCAAACAGCAGGATTACTTTACCTGAGCCAAGCGGCGGGCAGGGAGGCCTGCCCTAATGACGGCAATAAAGATTTCTGTTTGCTCAGGAATTTCATTACAGTCGTTTCAATTCTGAAACCCTTTTTTCAGACGGCCTGCACCCTACCCCGCCTACTGCTTCCACGTCAGCGCCAAATCATACAGCGCTTTTTTACTCTCGCCGGTGATTTTCGCCGCCAAATCTGCGGCCTGCTTGGTCGGCAGCTCGGCCGCCAGCACTTTCATCACGTTTTGTGCGGCTTCGGGCAGGCTGCTGCTTTTTTCTTTTTTGGCGGGGTGCAAAATCAGCACCATTTCGCCGCGCGTTTGGTTGCCGTCGTTTTGCAGGGCCGTCTGAATGTCGGCCACGCTGCCGCTTAAAAAGGTTTCAAACGTTTTGCTGATTTCGCGCGCCAACACGATTTCGCGCTCGGGAAACTGCGCCACCATATCCGCCAGCGCGGCTTCGATGCGGTGCGGGGTTTCAAACATTACAACCGGATAATCCGCCTCCGCCCATTTTTCAAACAATTTGCGGCGTTCGCCCGATTTCGGCGGCAGAAAGCCGTTGAAATAAAAGTTCGGCTCGGCCACGCCGGCCACGCTCAATGCGCCCATCACCGCACTGGCGCCGACCACGGGAACGACTTTAAACCCAGCCGTGCGCACCCGCGCGGCCAGCTTCGCGCCGGGATCGCACACGGCGGGCGTACCTGCATCGGACACTTGCGCGACTTTCAGGCCGTCTGAAAGATAGGCGGTGATTTTGTCGGTCATCTGCTGCTCGTTGTGTTCGCGCACGCTGACGAGCTTGGCCTGTATGCCGTAGGCACTTAAAAGCTGCGCGGTCACGCGGGTATCTTCGGCGCACACGATATCGGCGTTTTTCAGCACCGCCAGCGCGCGCAGGGTGATGTCGGCCAAATTGCCGATGGGCGTGGCGACAACGTATAATGTCTGCGGCTCGAGGCTGTCGCAGGCTTTTTGGTAGTGTTTCTGTATCATGGGTCTGAGGCCGTCTGAAAATCGTTTGCTTTATTATAGAGAAATAAAATAAGAAATCTACTGCGGCGGCGCAAAGGAGCGGATATGCGGTTGAACCACACTCAAGGCCGGGCGGGCGAAGATGCGGCGCTGGCGTTTTTGGAAGCGCAGGGCTGCAGGCTGCTGGCGCGCAACTGGCATTGCGCCTACGGCGAAATCGACCTGATTGTCAAAAACGGTAACACGATTTTGTTTGTTGAAGTAAAATACCGCAGAAGCAGCGGCTTCGGCGGCGCGGCCTACAGCATCACGCCGTCCAAATTATTGAAACTGCAGCGGAGTGTGGAGTATTATCTGCTGCAGCACGGCCTGAAAAACGCCGCCTGCCGCTTGGACGCGGTGCTGATTCAGGGAAACGATGCACCCGTGTGGGTGCAAAACATCACAGGTTGACCAAATCCATGACGACATTGCAAGCGCGGGTGGCCGCGCATTTTGAAGAAAGCATTAAAGCGAAGCAGCAGGCGGCGGAAGTGTTGTCCGAGCCGACGGCGCAGGCCGCGGAGCTGCTGCTGCAATGCCTGATGAACGACGGCAAAATCCTGGCCTGCGGCAACGGCGGTTCGGCTGCCGACGCGCAGCACTTCGCCGCCGAAATGACCGGCCGCTTTGAAAAAGAACGCATGGAGCTGGCGGCAGTCGCGCTCACTACCGACACCTCCGCGCTCACCGCCATCGGCAACGACTACGGCTTCGACCATATTTTCAGCAAACAGGTGCGCGCGCTCGGCCGCCCCGGCGACGTATTAATCGGCATTTCCACCTCGGGCAATTCCGGCAACGTCATCGAAGCCATCAAAGCGGCGCACGAGCGCGATATGCACGTTATCGCTCTGACCGGCCGCGACGGCGGCAAAATCGCCGCCATGCTCAAAGACAGCGATGTCTTGCTGAACGTGCCGCATCCGCGCACCGCCCGCATTCAGGAAAACCACATCCTGCTGATTCACGCGCTGTGCGACTGCATCGATACCATGCTGCTGGAAGGCATGTAAGCCGGTTTTTCAGACGGCTTACAACCTGCCGCAGGCAACGGCGCGGCTTGCTCCACTTTGCAATCAGGCAGGCAAAACGCGCCGTACAAGCGCCCCGGCCCGATTTCCGATATATTCAGACGGCCTTTTTCCGCACAGGCCGTCTGAAACCTTGTTTTCACCCTCCGAAAAGGAAGCAACGATGAAAATCAAGCAATATGCCAAACCGATTCTCACCGCCGCCCTGCTGGCCGCCACCCTGAGCGGCTGCGTCAGCGCCCTGGTCGGCGGCGCCGCGGCCGGCACCAAATCCGCCATCGACCGC
Source organism: Bergeriella denitrificans NBRC 102155 (assembly GCF_001592185.1). GTDB lineage: Bacteria > Pseudomonadota > Gammaproteobacteria > Burkholderiales > Neisseriaceae > Neisseria > Neisseria denitrificans. The sequence goes on along the minus strand of NZ_BCWL01000009.1, from coordinate 2,261 downwards.
CGCACCACCGGCGCACAAGCCGACGACAACGTGATGGCGCTGCGCGTGGAAAACACGGCGCTTTCCTATCTGAAGCAAAACAACCAGGCCGACGGCTACACCCCGAAAATCAACGTTGTCAGCTACAACCGCCGCCTGCTGCTGCTGGGTCAGGTTGCCACCGAAGGTGAAAAACAGTTTGTCGAGCAGGTAGCCCGCTCCGAGCAGGCCGCCGAAGGTGTGTACAACTACATCACCATCGCCACCCCCGCCCGCTCGTTCAGCAACATCAGCGCCGACACTTGGAGCACCTCCAAAGTGCGCGCCTCGCTGCTGGGCATTAACCCCGCCACCCAGGCGCGTACCAAAATCGTGACCTACGACAACGTAACCTACGTTATGGGCATCCTCACGCCCGAAGAGCAGGCTGCCGTGACCCAAAAAGTCAGCACCACCGTAGGCGTGCAGAAAGTCATCACCCTGTATCAAAACTATACCGCACAATAACAAGCCGCCGGACGCCCCGCCTTTTTCAGACGGCCTGCGGGCGTCCCGGCCGCCGCAACACCTTACGGATACCGCTCCCATGTCCCAATCCAGCAAATCCTTCCAACTCAAACCCAAACACCTGATTGCCGCCGTATTGGGCCTGTGCCTGATTGCCGTTATCGCCCTGATTATCGGCGTGGTCGGCACGCTCAAACCGCGCAACGAAGCCACAGCCGAGCCACAAACCAAGCAGGAAGATGCCCGCAACCGCGTAGAAGTCTGGAAACCGCAAGGCGCCAACCGCCAGGGCACCATCATTCTCAACCCTGAAAACGGCCAAGCGCCCGCAACCGCAGCCGCCGATACCGATGCAGACGGCAAACCCGCACGCGGCAACCCGCTGCTGCCCGCCCCTGCCGCCGCCACGACTGCGGCCGCTGCCGATAACGCAGCCGAACGCCCGCACCGCGTACAGCCCCGCCCGGCAGAACGCCCGCAGCCGCGTCCGCAACCGGCCAACACCGACACCCGCACGGCTCAAGACACCGCCGCTGCCGATACCGCAGCCGAACCCAGACGCAGCGAGCCGGCCTTGGTCGAGCCCAAGCCGAAACCCAAACCGAAGCCTAAGCCACAGCCTGAGCCGCGCGACGAACCGAAAACCGAGCCCAAGCCCAAAGCCGACAGCAAACCCGCGCCGCAGCCCAAGCCCGCCGCACCCGCCGCGCCTCAGCATAAAGAAGTTATCGACAATCTGTTTTAACCGTTCCGTTTCCCCCTCCGTTTTTCAGACGGCTCTTGCCGTCTGAAAACATTGAAAGCACATCATGGACGCAGTCATCATCAAAACCCCCGAAGAAATCGAAAAAATGCGCGAACTCGGCCGCCTGGCCGCCGAAGCACTCGATTACATCGGCCAATTCGTCAAACCCGGCGTCACCACCAACGAGCTGGACAAGCTGATTTACGACTACCATACCGAAGTACAGGGCGGCTACCCCGCGCCGCTGAACTACGGCAACCCGCCCTATCCCAAATCCTGCTGCACCTCGGTCAACCACGTTATCTGCCACGGCATTCCCGACGACAAACCGCTGAAAGAAGGCGACATCATCAACATCGACGTGACCATCAAAAAAGACGGCTTCCACGGCGATTCCAGCCGCATGTTTGCCGTAGGCAAAATCAGCCCCATCGCCCAACGCCTGATTGATGTCACCCACGCCGCCATGATGGCCGGCATCGAAGCCGTGAAACCCGGCGCCACGCTGGGCGACATCGGCTATGCCTGCCAAACCGTCGCCGAAAACGCCGGCTATTCCGTGGTGCAGGAATTTTGCGGCCACGGCATCGGCCGCGGCTTCCACGAAGCCCCGCAAGTGGTGCATTACGGCCGCAAAGGCCAGGGTATGGTCTTGAAGCCCGGCATGATTTTCACCATCGAGCCGATGATTAATCAAGGCAAACGCCATCTGCGTATTCTGAACGACGGCTGGACGGTCGTCACCAAAGACCGCTCGCTCTCCGCGCAATGGGAACACGAAGTACTGGTTACCGATACCGGCTACGAAATCCTCACCATCAGCCCGGCCACGGGCAAACCCTGATATGCCGAAGGCGGTGCTGCTGCACCGCCTTTTTTGCCACCCTGTGCTCCAAACCGAAACCTGCCAAACCGAAAGCTGTAAGGGAAACTGAAACCCGCAGGGCGGGGTTGCCACCCCGCCGCTTGTTCACAGAATGAGACAAAGCAGCAACGCCATATCATGCTGTGTGCCATAACGATATTTTCA
>NZ_BCWL01000008.1 GCF_001592185.1 Bergeriella denitrificans NBRC 102155 | reverse complement strand
CCATTCTTATTTTAAATGACTATAACAAACTGCTTATCTTCAAAAGTGGATTCCCGCCTGCGCGGGAATGACGGCAATAAAGGTTTCCGGTTTTTAGGCATTTCACAATAAAAAGCCGTCTGAAAAATCCCATATCCGATTTTTCAGACGGCTTTTTGCTCATGATACCGACAGACCGACGGCATCAACCGCGTATAACTTTCCGCACATGGGGAATGGCGTGCAGATTGTGGATAATGCGGTCGAGCTGCTGCAAATCGGCGGTTTTAATCATGAAGCGGAATTCGATAAAGCCTTCGGTGCCGGCTTGGCGCGAGGGGGTATCGACCGATTCGATGTCCGCACCCGCGCTGGAGATGGCTTGCGCCATTTGCGCGAGCAGGCCGTGGGTGTCTTCGGACTGGATATTGAGGCTGAGGGTGTAGCTTTGGCTGCCGATGGAGTCCCAACCGGCATCCAGCTGGTGGTCGGGATCGGTTTTGAGCAGGGTCGGGCAGGTATCGCGGTGGATAATCATGCCTTTGTCTTTTACCAAAACTGCGCGGATCGGGTCGCCTGCGATGGGGTGGCAGCATTCGGCCAGATGCACGCGGCCGCTTTCCTGGCCGTTGGCGTTAATCGGGCTGAGTTTGACTTTGCTGCCGAAATACTGCCCGGCCAGCTCGGCGATGTGCATGGCAACGGAGGCGGGCTGGGTGTGGCCGAGACCGACGTTGTAGAGCACTTCTTCAAAAGAGGTCTGCTTGTCGTTTAAGTCGTTCAGGTATTTTTCTTTCAGCTCGTCCGAGAGCAATACGTCTTTGGGCAGCAGGCTGGAAAGGGCTTTTTGCAGCAGGCTTTCGCCCAATACGATGGCATCGTGGCGGTTCATGTTTTTGACGTATTGGCGGATGGCGCTGCGCGCGCGGCTGGATACGGCAAAGTTGAGCCAGGCGGGGTTGGGTTTGGCGTGCTCGGAGGTGATGATTTCGACCGAATCGCCGGTTTTGAGCTTGGTACGCAGCGGCATCATGGTGTTGTTGACACGCGCGGCCACGGTTTTATGGCCGATGTCGGTGTGCACGGCGTAGGCGAAGTCAATCGGGGTTGCGCCTTTGGGCAGGGTGAGGATTTTGCCTTTGGGCGTGAGGATATAGACTTCGTTGGGGAACAAATCGACTTTGACGTGTTCGAGAAATTCGATGGCATTGGCGCTGCTGGCCTGCAGGTCGAGAATGCTTTTGAGCCATTGGTTGGTGTGCAGCATGGCTTGATCGACGGTGTTTTCGCCGGATTTGTAAATCCAGTGTCCGGCCACGCCGCCTTCGGCTACGGCATCCATTTCGCGGGTGCGGATTTGGACTTCGATGGGCAGGCCGTAAGGGCCGACCAGGGTGGTGTGCAGGCTTTGGTAGCCGTTGCTTTTCGGGATGGCGATGTAGTCTTTGAAGCGGCCGGGCTTGGGCTGGTAAAGGGTGTGCAGCGCACCGAGGGCGGCGTAGCAGGCGGGGATGTTGTTGACGATGACGCGGAAGCCGTAGATGTCCATCACTTCGGCAAAGCGCAGCTTTTTGGCCAGCATTTTCTGATGGATGCTGTACAGGTTTTTTTCGCGGCCTTTGATTTTGGATTCGATGTTGGCGGCTACCAGGCGCTGGCTGAAGGCGCGCAATACTTTGCCGACCACGTCGCGGCGGTTTTTGCGGCTGTTATTCATAGCCTTACGCAGCGTTTCGTAGCGGGCAGGGTGGATGTTTTGAAACGATAAATCCTGCAGCTCTTGGTAGGCGTTGTTCAGGCCGATGCGGTTGGCGATTTGCGCGTAGGTTTCCAGGGTTTCTTTGGCGATGCGGCGGCGTTTGTCGGGGCGCATCGAGCCTAGGGTACGCATATTGTGCAGGCGGTCGGCCAGTTTGACGACGATAACGCGCACGTCTTTGGTCATAGCCAAAATGAGCTTGCGGAAACTTTCGGCCTGATGCTCGGCCTGATCGTCGAATTTGAGTTTTTCCAGCTTGGAGAGCCCGTCCACCATTTCGGCGATGGTGTCGCCGAATTCGGCGGCCATTTGGATTTTGGTCACGCCGGTGTCTTCCAATACATCGTGCATCACGCCCGCGCACAAGCCTTGGATATCCATGTGCCAGATGGCGAGCTGGGTCGCCACGGCAATCGGGTGGGTAATATAGGGCTCGCCGCTTTTCCGGGTTTGGCCGTCGTGCGCATGGAAGGCGTAGGCAACGGCTTTTTCCAGCTCATCTTTTTCGGCCGGGCTCAGGTAGGAAGCCGTGCGGAACAGCAGCGCTCGGGCTTCGGCGGTCAGCGGATCGTAGGGGGCGGTGGGCAGTGGGGCAGGCATTTTCAGACGGCCTCTCTTGTAGGTTGGGTCGTGTCCGGGTGCGCTTGAAGCGGAAAATGCATACGGGTCGGCCTGTTACTAGGCCGGCTGCCCGTATGCGCCCGGATGCTTACTTGTTGCGGTTCAGCAGCTCGGTACCGATTTGGCCGGCGGCGATTTCGCGCAGCGCGGTGACGGTGGGTTTGTTGTTGCGGATGTCGTCCACCAGCGGGGTGTTGCCGTTTTCCAGCTGGCGCGCGCGGCGGGCGGCAATCAGGGTCAGGTCGAAGTGGTTGGGGATTTTCGGGGTGCAGTCTTCAGTTGTGATACGGGCCATGATTCGGGTCTTTCCAAATGAGGTTATAGTTAAACGGGATAAGTGTATTGTCGCTGCTTTTTAGGAATTTTCCAACAGGTTTGCTAAAAATCCCTGTTGTGCCGTTTTTTTCAGACGGCTTGCGCGGATGATGTGCAGTAAATCCGCTTCGGCTTGCGCCAAGTCATCGTTGACGACGATATAGTCGAAATGCGCGGCCTGCTCGATTTCGTGGCGGGCTTTGGCCAGGCGGGTATTGATAACTTTTTCGCTGTCGGTGGCGCGGCCTTTCAGACGGCCTGCCAAAATCTCAAACGAGGGCGGCAGGATAAAGATGGAGCAGGCTTGCGGCAGGGCGCGGCGCACTTGCTCCGCACCTTGTACGTCGATTTCCAAAATTACGTCCAGCCCCTGATTAATCAGGCTTTCCACGCCTTGAAAGCTCGTGCCGTAGTAATTGCCGAATACGTCGGCGTGTTCCAAAAAGGCATTTTGCCCGATGAGGGTTTCAAACGCTTCTTTGGACACGAAATGGTAATGTACGCCGTTTTGCTCGCCCTCGCGCGGCGCGCGGGTGGTGTGTGATACCGATACGCGCAGGTCGGCATGGTTGTGCAGCAGGCGCGAAACCAGCGTGGTTTTGCCGGTGCCCGAGGCGGCGGAGATGATGAAAATATTGCCTTTTTTATCGTGTTGCATGGTGCTTGGCCGTGAGGATATTCGTACCGCTCATTATAGCACAGCGAAGCCCGTTTTTTCGTTTCGCCCAAACTCCGGTTTAGTTTCGCCTAAACTTCAGCTTAGCTTCGCAGAAACTTTGTTTTAGCTTCGCAGAAACTTTGTTTTCAGACGGCTTTTGCTATGGGTATATAGTTGCTACAATACCCGGTTGACCGTATCTGAATTATTTGGGGACCGGATAAATGTTGATTCATCCTGATGTAATGGGCGTGGGCGCGCTGGCGGAAAAAATCCGCAAAATCGAAAACTGGCCGCAAAAAGGCATTTTGTTTCATGATATTACCCCGGTGCTGCAAAGCGCGGAATACTTCCGCCTGCTGGTGGATTTGCTGGTGTACCGCTATATGGGGCAGAAAATTAACGTGGTGGCCGGCTTGGACGCGCGCGGCTTCATCATCGGCGCGGCGCTGGCTTATCAGCTGAATGTCGGCTTTGTGCCGATCCGCAAAAAAGGCAAGCTGCCGTTTGATACGGTAGAGCAAAGCTATGCATTGGAATACGGCGAGGCAACCGTCGAAATCCATACCGACGCCATCAGCTCAGGCTCGCGCGTGCTGCTGGTGGATGATTTGGTCGCCACGGGCGGCACCATGCTGGCCGGCGTGGAACTAATCCGCAAGCTTGGCGGCGAAGTGGTCGAGGCCGCCGCAATCTTGGAATTTACCGATTTGCCGGGCGGCAGCAAAATCCGCCAAAGCGGCGTGCCCTTGTTCAGCCTGTGTCAGAACGAAGGCTGTATGTAGGCCGTAGCCGCAGAATAAGCAGCCAGAGCAGGCAGGAGCATATCCTGCCTGCTTTTTTGCATGATAAGGCCGGGTATTGGTGAAACAGTACAGATAATACGATAAGGCACAGAATGCTGTATCACAAACTACAGCTAAAGAATAAATGAGGGTCGTATTCTTATTTGAATGGGCTATATTTTGAATGTGATTGCTATGAAAGTTTAGTTAAATCATCTATTTAAATTTTATGATATGATGTTTTTGTAAGGCGTGGCAGAATAAAATGCCTGTTTTGCGCTTTCTAAATTACAAATCAAAGGAGTCGATATGTCCAGAAAAACCTCCTCGCCTAAACCTCATTACCGCTTGAAACCTGCTTATCGGCGGGCTTCTGAAGCGCCTTCTCATGTTCCTTCCGATACGCCCGATACCCGCATCGATAAGTTTACCTTTTTCGGCGTGCTGTTTATCTTGCTCGGCGTGACCCTGCCTTTGATTTTCTTTCCTAGCCAAGGCGCAGATTGGGTAGCGCAGACAAAAATGTTTGTAACCGATAAATTCGGCTTTGCCTATCTGGGTTTTGGTGCGATGGCGGTGATTTTCGTCATTTATATTTTGTGTTCCGACATCGGCAACATCAAGCTTGGCCGCCCTGAAGAAGAAATCGAATTTAAAACAGGCTCTTGGGCGGCAATGATGTTTTGCGGCGGTATCGGCGCCAGTATTCTTTACTGGGGCATTTTGGAGTGGGCTTATTATTATCAAGGGCCGCCGTTCGGCATCGAGCCTAAATCGCCCGAGGCTGTACGCTGGGCTTCGACCTACGGCATTTTCCACTGGGGGCCGGTAGCTTGGGCGATTTATCTCGTGCCCGCCATCGGCATCGCCTACTTCAGCCATGTGCGTAATTCGCCTGTATTGAAAGTCAGCTATAGCTTGATGCCGCTCTTTGGCGAAAAACTGACCCGCAGTAATTGGGGCAAGTTGGTTGATGTGTTTTTTGTATTCGGCATGATAGGCGGCGGCGCGACCACGCTCGGTTTGGCCTCGCCGATGATTACCGAAGGCCTGCATGATTTGCTCGGCGCACCTAATTCGCTTGCCATGCAGTTGGCCGTATTATTGATTACTACCGCAATCTTCGCCTACAGCGCATTTAAAGGCATGAAAGCCGGCATTCAGAAGCTTTCTAATATCAACTTCTATCTCTCCGTCGGGTTTGTCATTTTTGTATTGTTGGTCGGGCCGACTACTTTCATCCTCAATACAGGTCTTGAAGCGATTGGCCGCTCTCTTTCGCATATGGTCACCATGATGACTTGGACGGAAGCGTTTGGCCAATTCGAAGAGCACGGCTTCAAACAAACCAATTTCCCGAAAGATTGGACGGTATTCTATTGGGCGTGGTGGCTGGTCTTCGCACCCACCATCGGTCTGTTTATCGCCAAAATTTCGCGCGGCCGCACCATCCGCCAAATGACCGCTGGTTCAATGTTTTTCGGTTCGCTCGGCTGCGCCGTTTTCTTCATTGTTTTGGGCAATTACGCTATGTACCTCCAGCTTACCGGCGCATTGGACGTTGTGTCCGTATTGAACAGCCAAAGCCCCAATGCTGCCATTTTTGCCGTGTTGAACACTTTGCCGATGGCAAAAATCGTTATCGCCGCCTTTGTAATCCTGGCCGTACTCTTCACTGCCACCACATTCGATTCGATTTCCTATATCCTCGCCTCGGTCGTGCAGCATGAAGTGGACGGCGAGCCGCATCGCTGGAACCGCCTGTTTTGGGCGTTTACCCTTTGCTTCATGCCTGCCGCGCTGATGTTTCTCGGCGGCCTTTCCACACTGCAAACCGCCTCTATCTTTGCCGGTGCGCCACTTCTGATTATTATGTCGCTGATGATGGCCTCCATCATCAAAGCCGCAAAATATGATTTGCACTACCAGCCGGATTACTCGCTGCGTACCATCCATATCGAAGAACTGCCGGATAACGCACCTTGGGAACACGGCGAAACTTCCGAAGCTCCGGAAGGTTCCGTATTGGCGCAAATGGCCGTTTATGAAGAACAACGCCAGCAGCAACAGGAAACGCAAAAAGGACAGGGTGAAAATAAATAACCTGTCACTCATCCTGATGATATCCACCATAAAGGAGTGATTGGAAAAAGCCGTCTGAAAAACTGATTTTCAGACGGCTTTTCTGTTTCTAGGAATAGGTTTCACCAAATCTGATTGCGGCGTTTCAGATAGCGCTCATCATCGAAGGTGGCAATCCAGTGCGGGCGCAGGGCGATGAAGATGGCGGCGGCGATGCCGCTGAGAAAGGCTTCTGCCCAAGCCATCAGGAAGAAGACGGGAAAGGCGTTCTGCCACAATATGCCGTCTGAAAATGTGCCGGCGGCGGCGAGCAGGGCGGTGGTGGCGGCGCCGGTGAGTATCATGCCGGTGGCGGATGCGAGAAAGCCGTTGATAAAGATGAAGATAAACAGGTTGGGCGGTAGGCGGGCGACCCAGTGGCGGGCGAGCAGGTTGACGGCCAGCGGGGGCAGCAGCAGAGTAAGAGTGTTGATAGGATAGGCGGTGATGCTGCCGGTGTGCAGCCAGAGATGGGGCAGCATCAGGAGACTGCCGAGCCAGAGTGCGGCGGGTGCGCCGATCATCAGGGCGGTGAGGTTGACGGCCAGTAGGTGGTAGCCGATGCCGGCCAGGGCGCCGCCGTCGGTGGTGGCGCTCAGGCTCCAGGCTGCGGCGGAGAGGATAAAGGCCAGGGCGGACGCGGAGCGGTGGCGGGCGAACGCGGCTGCGGCGGGGCGGGCGGTGGCGGCCAGCAGGAGCAGTAGCGGCAGCCAGGCGGCCTGCCATGCGGGAGCGGCGAACCATTGGGGGTAGAAAATCATGGGTGTGCCTTGTCAGTCGGCTGTGTTTTCAGACGGCTTTATTGGCCGCCGTTTTGTTTGGCTTCGAGCCATTCCCAGCGTTCCAGTTTTTCCAGCAGCAGCATTTCGATTGCTTCGGCGCGGTTTTGCAGCGCACCGGCTTTTTCGTAGTCTTTGAAAATGTCGGGGTCGGAAAGCTGCGCGTTGATTTCGGACTGCTCGGTTTCGAGGGCGGCGATTTCGTCGGGCAGGGCGTCGAGTTCGCGCTGTTCTTTGTAGGAGAGTTTGACCGTGCGGTTGGCTTTGGGCTTGGCTTTTTCTTCTGCTGCTGCCGTCTGAATTTTCGGCGCGTTTTGCGCGGCCACGGCGGCTTCGCGTTTTTTCGCGTCGATGTAGTCGTCGTAGCCGCCGATGTATTCTTTCAGACGGCCTTTCCCTTCAAATACGATGCTTTGGGTGATGACGTTGTCGAGAAACATCCGGTCGTGGGAAACGAGGAAGACGGTGCCTTGGTAGTCGCGCAGGAGTTCTTCCAATAATTCCTGCGTATCAATATCCAAGTCATTGGTGGGCTCGTCGAGTACCAGGATATTGGCGGGTTTGGTGAAGAGTTTGGCCAGCAGCAGGCGGTTGCGTTCGCCGCCGGATAGCGAGGATACGGGGCTTTGGGCGCGGGCGGGGTGGAAGAGGAAGTCTTCCAGATAGCTCATGACGTGGCGTTTTTTGCCGCCGATTTCGACAAAATCGTTGCCCTGACCGAGGGTGTAGAATACGGTGTCGTTTTCGTTTAACGCGCTGCGGAATTGGTCGAAATAGGCGACTTCCTGCTTGCTGCCGATGCGGATGCGGCCGTAGGTGGGCTGCAACTCGCCCAAAATCAGCTTGAGAAACGTGGTTTTGCCGATGCCGTTGGGGCCGATGAGGCCGATTTTGTCGCCGCGCTGGATGATGGCGGAGAATTGGTCCATGATGACTTTGTCGCCGTATTGGAAGGAGGCGTGTTCCAATTCGGCGATGATTTTGCCGCTTTTCTCGCCGCTGTCGAGTTTGAAGTTGACTTGGCCTTGCACGTTGCGGCGTTCGGCACGTTGGCGGCGCAATTCTTCCAAGCGGCGCACGCGGCCTTCATTGCGGGTGCGCCGCGCTTCGATGCCTTTGCGTATCCATGCTTCTTCTTGGGCGTGGAATTTGTCGAACAGGCGGTTGTGTTCCGCTTCCACGGCTAATTCTTGGGCTTTCTTTTCGCTGTATTTGGAAAACGAGCCGGGATAGGAGCGCAGGATGCCGCGGTCGAGTTCGACGATGCGGGTGGCGGTGTTGTCGAGGAAGCGGCGGTCGTGGGTAATCACCACCAGGCTGCCGTCGAAGGATTTGAGCAGATTTTCCAGCCAGAGGATGGCGTCGATATCGAGGTGGTTGGTCGGTTCGTCGAGCAGCAATACGTCGGGTTTCTGCACCCATGCCTGCGCCAGCGCCACGCGCTTTTTCTGGCCGCCGGAGAGGTTGCCGATGCGTTCGTTTTCCGGCAGGCCGAGTTCGCCTATGGTCTGTTTGACGGCGGCGTCGAGCTTCCAGCCGTCTTGCGCTTCGATTTGCAGCTGCAATTCGTTGAGTTCTTTCAGCAGCGTTTCGTTGCTGTCGTGCTGCAAATCATGGCTGACCTTGTGGTAGCGGCGCAGCAGGTCGCGCATTTCGCCCAAACCTTCGGCAACGATGTCGAACACGGAGGCGGCGTTATAGAAAAACGATTCCTGCGGTACATAGACAATTTTGAGGTTGTTTTGCAGGATAATCTGGCCGTCATCGAGCTTTTGCACGCCGGCGAGGATTTTTAAAAACGATGATTTGCCCGCGCCGTTGCGCCCGATGAGGCCGATTTTTTCGCCGCTGTCGAGTTGGAAAGCGGTTTTGTCGAGCAGGGCGACGTGGCCGACGGCGAATGAGGCGTTTTCAACTTGCAGAATGTTCATAATCGGTAAGGCGCGGGAAAATGGGACAAGGCGGTATTATAGCGGAAGTATGGCCGTTCACGAAGCAGGCGGCATGGCGTGTATGAATGACGATAAAAAGGCCGTCTGAAAAATGCAGCATCACAGCAGCAGCATTTTTCAGACGGCCTTTTCGGCGCCAAAGTTTTAAATATCCACTTCGGCGGTATCGCCTTCGGCTTCCATCCAAGCGCGGCGGCTGGCGGCTTCGCCTTTGCCCATCAGTTTCACAAAGATATTTTGCGTATCCTCCGCTGCGCCGTCGGGAATCTGCACTTGCAGCAGGCGGCGGGTGTCGGGGTGCATGGTGGTGTCTTTGAGCTGGTCGGGGTTCATTTCGCCCAAGCCTTTGAAGCGGCTGATGGAATATTTGTTTTCGCTCAGGCCTTCTTTTTGCAGCCGCTCCAAGATGCTGTCGAGTTCGCCTTGGTCGAGGGCGTAGAATTTGCGGGCGGGCTTGGATTTGCCTTGCGCGGATACGTCGACGCGGAACAGCGGCGGCTGGGCAACGTAGATGTGGCCGTCGGCAATCAGCTTGGGGAAGTGGCGATAAAACAGGGTCAGCAGTAAGACTTGGATGTGCGAGCCGTCCACGTCGGCATCGGAGAGGATGGCGATTTTACCGTAGCGCAGGCCGCTGAGGTCGGGGCTGTCGTTGACACCGTGGGGATCGACACCGATGGCGACGGAAATATCGTGGATTTCGGCGTTGCCGAAGAGCTGGTCGGGGTGGACTTCAAAGCTGTTGAGCACTTTGCCGCGCAGGGGCAGGATGGCTTGGGTGGCTTTGTCGCGGGCGAGTTTGGCAGAGCCGCCGGCAGAGTCGCCTTCGACTAAAAACAGTTCGTTTTCGCGGATGTCTTCGCTTTCGCAATCGGTGAGTTTGCCGGGCAATACGGCCACGCCGCTGCCTTTTTTCTTCTCGATTTTTTTCACCGAGCGCATACGGGCTTGGGCTTGTTTGATGGCAAGGTCGGCGATTTTTTTGCCGGATTCGACGTTTTGGTTGAGCCATAATTCGAGCGGGTCGCCCGCTACGGCGGCAACGAGTTTGAGGGCGTCGCGGTTGGTGAGTTTGTCTTTGGTTTGGCCTTGGAACTGCGGGTCGAGCACGCGCGCGCTCAATACGAATGCGGCTTTGCCGAATACGTCGTCGCTCTGCACTTTTACGCCGCGCGGCAGGAGGTTGTGCAGGGTGATGAAGTTGTTGACGGCTTGGAACACGGCTTGTTTCAGGCCGGCTTCGTGGGTACCGCCCAGCGGGGTGGGAATCAGGTTGACATAGCTTTCGTTGGCGCAGCTGCCTTCTTCCAGCCAAGTCAGGGCAAAGGCCGCGCCTTCGCCGGCGGAAAAGTCGCCGTCGTGGCCGTCTGAAATATAGTTTTCGCAGGAAAATACGGGCACGGCTTCTCGGGCTTCGCTGATGAGGTCGGCCAGATAGCTTTTGAGGCCGTCGGGATAATGCCAGGTTTGCGTGGCGGCTTCGTCCGCGCCTTTCAGACGGCGTGTCAGCGATACGGTCACGCCGGAAAGCAATACGGCTTTGGCGCGCAGCAGACGCTCCAATTCGGGAATGCTGTATTGCGGGGTTTCGAAGTATTTGCCGTTCGGCCAGACGCGCACTTCGGTGCCGGAATCTTTAACGGCGCATTTGCCGATTTCGGTGAGCGGCTCGATGACGAAGCCGTCTGAAAAGACGATGCGGTGGATTTTGCCTTCGCGCTTAACGGTGACTTCCAGGCGGGAAGAGAGCGCGTTGGTCACGGATACGCCCACGCCGTGCAGGCCGCCGGAAAAGGCGTAGGCGCTTCCGCCGTCTTTTTTGTTGAATTTGCCGCCTGCGTGCAGCTGGGTAAATACCAGCTCCACTACCGGCAGGCCTTCGGCCGGATGGAGGCCGACCGGAATGCCGCGGCCGTTGTCTTTCACCGACAAGGAGCCGTCGTCGTGGATTTCCACCCGGATTTCGGAAGCGTAGCCGCCCAAGGCTTCGTCGGCGGCGTTGTCGATGACTTCCTGGCAAATGTGGGTGGGGCTGTCGGTACGGGTGTACATGCCCGGGCGTTCTTTTACCGGCTCTAGCCCTTTGAGAACGGTAATGCTGGATTCGCTGTATTGTTGTTGTGCCATAAGTTTACGAATAAGGCCGTCTGAAAATAGAAATAAAAGGTTTTTTGAAAACGTGCGTTGCCGTAGGGCAGCAGATCGCCCGATACGTCATCTTCAAAAAGAATAAAAACAACGCTTTCAGACGGCCTGAAAGCGTTGCACGGTTTAGTTTTCGGCGGCATTGCGTGCCGAAAATTCGGCAAAACTCTCCAAGCCGCGCAGAAAACGCGCCAATTCGCTGAGCGCGCCCAAATACACATCTCTTTTGAAATCGATGACTTCATCTACCGGCGCCCAATATTGATGCCAGCGCCAGCCGTCGAACTCGGGGTGGTGGGTGGCGCGCAGGTTGATGTCGCTCTCGCGGCCGGTCAGGCGCAAAAGATACCAAATCTGCTTCTGCCCGCGGTAAGAGCCACGCCACTCACGCCGCACCCAATGGGTCGGCACATCATAGCGCAGCCAGTCGCGCGTGCGCCCCAAAATCTTCACATGCTGCGGCAGCAGGCCGACTTCTTCCAAAAGCTCGCGGTACATTGCCGTTTCCGGGCTTTCGCCGGGCTTGATGCCGCCTTGGGGAAACTGCCAGGAATGCTGGCGCACGCGTTTGCCCCAAAATACCTCGTTGCGTTCGTTGGTCAGGATAATACCGACATTGGGGCGATAGCCTTCTCTGTCTAACACGGTGCCGCCCTTCGATAAATTCAATCCCGCAATTTTCCCACAAATCGGGGGCTGTTGACAATTCATCCGCACAGCAAGATGGGGCGGAAGCAGGGCAGACGGCGCGGCAGGGCGGACATTTTGCGGGTTACACTCACGCCAATGGCATATTTACGCCCGTATCCCACCGCCCGATAAAATGCCGGAAAACCCGAAGGTTTCGGCAAATCCGCCGCCGCGCAAAGCCCCAGCCGGCAGCGGCGGGAAATTATTTTTTGTTTATGATGAAAACCATAGCGCGGGAAATGCGGAAAAACGCCGTTTTTATGGATTTAAGGTCTTGCATTTGCAAGGAATTTACCGTTTAATGCGAACTTCAAAAACCCAAGGGCTGCAAGCGGATTTTCCGGGCGGCCGCCCCCACAGTTTTCCTTTTGTATGTGGCTCTGAGGCTCTGGCGACAACCTTCCACCCACCGCTGCAATTTTTTCCGAACCCGGCCCGTATCCGAAACGCGCAGTGTCTGAGCGGTACGGGCAAACACAAAAGGACTGTATCCATGAAAAAATCCCTTCTGGCCCTGGCTGCGGCAGGTTTCGTATTGGCTGCCTGCGGCGGCTCCGACAAACAGGCTGCCGAGCCGGCCGCATCCGCCTCCCAAACCGCGCCCGCTGCCGAAAGCAGCAAGCTCAATATCTACAACTGGTCGGATTACGTCGATCCCGAAACCCTGACGGCTTTTGAAAAAGACAGCGGCATCAAAGTGCGCTACGACTATTACGACAGCAACGAAGCGCTGGAAGCCAAAGTGCTGACCGGCAAGTCCGGCTACGACCTCGTTGCCCCGTCGGTATCCAACGTCGGCCGCCAGATTAAAGCCGGCGCCTATCAGGAAATCGACAAAAACCAAATTCCCAATTACGCCAATATCGACCCCGCGCTGCTGGAAATGCTGGCCGAAGTCGATCCGGGCAACAAATACGCCGTACCGTATTTCTGGGGCATGAACACCCTGGCCGTCAATAAAGCCATGGTTGCCAAAGCCCTGGGCAGCGACACCTTGCCCGAAAACGAATGGGATTTGGTGTTCAACCCCGAATACACCGCCAAGCTGAAATCCTGCGGCATCAGCTATTTCGACAGCGCCATCGAGCAAATCCCGCTGGCATTGAACTACATCGGCAAAGATCCGAACAGCGAAAACCCGGAAGACATCAAAGCCGCCGTCGAAATGATGAAAAAAGTGCGCCCGGACATCAAACGCTTCACCTCATCCGGCTACATCGACGACATGGCAGCGGGTAACCTCTGCGTTGCCATCGGCTACGGCGGCGACCTGAACATCGCCAAAACCCGCGCCAAAGAAGCAGGCAACGGCATCGATATCCAAGTATTGACCCCGAAAAGCGGCGTCGGCATCTGGGTCGATTCGTTTATGATTCCGATTGACGCGCAAAACGTCGCCAACGCGCACAAATACATCAACTACACCCTGACGCCCGAAGTCGCCGCAAAAAACGGCAATTTCGTCACCTACGCGCCCGCCAGCAAACCCGCGCGCGCGTTGATGGAAAAACAATACGCGGAAGACAACTCCATCTTCCCGAGCGAAGAAGTGTTGGCAAAAAGCTTCGTGATTTCCCCGAAATCCTCCGACGCCAGCAAACTCTCTGTGCGCCTGTGGCAAGGTTTGAAAGCAGGGCAGTAAGTGTAGCGGAAGGATGAAACAAGCCGTCTGAAAACGGGTATAGCCTGGTTTTCAGACGGCTTTTTTAAACCATACAGTTATGATTATTGTTTTATTTAAAGATGTGCCATCAGTACCTTATGTCGTGCAGCATCCGCTCGTTTTCTCCGACGTAGGACGGGCATCCCTGCCCGTCGTTCATTTGAAAAATGAGATAAAACCATTGGAGGTCACATTATCCTTTGCCTTGCGGCAAAGCGACGGGCAAGGATGCCCGTCCTACTGTAGAAATGAGTACCCTCGTATAACTTTCCCTCCGAATTCCATCCTCAGATTGAATCCTCCGCTGCATTGTGGTAGCTTGGCAGACAACGCCTATATCATTTTCAGACGGCCCGAACATATTTTTGATGCCGTCTGAAAAATCGTATTTTGTTTCATAATATTAAAGGATAAACCATGAAAAAAATCGAAGCCGTCATCAAACCGTTTAAATTGGACGATGTACGCGAAGCCCTGACCGAAGTCGGCATCACCGGCATGACCGTGACCGAAGTCAAAGGCTTCGGCCGCCAAAAGGGGCACACCGAAATCTACCGCGGCGCAGAATATGCCGTAGATTTCCTGCCGAAAGTCAAAGTGGAAATCGTGGTGGGCGACAGCGAAGTAGAGCGCGTCATCGACATCATCGTCGAAACTGCCCGCTCCGGCAAAATCGGCGACGGCAAGATTTTTGTGCTGCCGGTGGAAGAAGCCGTCCGTATCCGCACCGGCGAGCGCAGCGAAGCGGCGGTTTGAGTAGGTGGTAACGGATTGATAATAAAAAAGGCCGTCTGAAGTCATTGCTGATTTCAGACGGCCTTTCGTTGTGGCGTTGCAGCATGGTCGTAGGACGGGCATCCTTGCCCGTCGCTCACTCACAGAGTGAGATAAAATCCTCGGATTTCATATTATCCTTTGCCTTGCGACAAAGTGACGGGCAGGGATGCCCGTCCTACTGTGAAAATAGGAATCACACGCCAGCAGGCACGGCCGCCTTTTATTACGCTCCCCTTCATTCCGCTATATAATGCAGTATTCCCGCAACCAGCAGCATTACGAGCCAAGCACCGTGCCGCATAACCAGCCTTTCGACCTTGATATTTTTCTGAAAAACCTGCCCAATCTGCCCGGCGTTTATCGGATGTTTGACGCGGACAATCATGTTTTGTACGTCGGCAAAGCGGTCAATCTCAAGCGGCGGGTCAGCAGCTATTTTCAAAAAAACGACCTTTCGCCACGCATCCGCCTGATGGTGAAGCAGATACACCATATCGAAACCACGGTCACGCGCAATGAGGCCGAGGCTTTGATTTTGGAAAACAACTTCATCAAAGCCCTGTCGCCCAAATACAATATCCTGTTTCGCGACGACAAAAGCTATCCCTACCTGATGCTTTCCGGCCACGAGTTTCCGCAGATGGCTTATTATCGCGGTACGCTGAAAAAGCCCAACCAATATTTCGGCCCGTATCCCAACGGCTATGCCGTACGCGACAGCATTCAGATTCTGCAAAAAGTATTTAAACTGCGCACCTGCGAAGACAGCGTGTTCGAGCATCGTGACCGCGCCTGCCTGCTGTATCAGATTAAGCGCTGCTCCGGCCCCTGCGTCGGCCATATTTCCGCCGAGGATTATCGCGCCGATGTGAACCAGGCCGCCGCGTTTCTCAGCGGCAAAACCGGCGAGCTGCTGCAAACCCTGCACCACAAAATGAACCAGGCCGCCGCTGCGCTGCGTTTTGAGGAAGCCGCCCGCTGCCGCGACCAGATTCAGGCGCTGGGGCTGATGCAGAGCCAGCAGTTTATCGACAGCAAAAATCCGAACAATCCCAACGACATCGACCTGCTTGCGTTGGCGGTTTCAGACGGCTTGGTCTGCATCCATTGGGTCAGCATACGCGGCGGGCGGCACGTCGGCGACAAAAGTTTTTTCCCCGATATCAAAGACGATCCCGAGCCAAACAGCCAGGATTATGCCGAAGCCTTTGTGGCGCAACATTATCTGGGCAAGGCCAAGCCCGACATCATCATCAGCAATTTCAGCCTGCCCGAAGCCCTGCAAGCGGCATTAAACAGCGAACACGGCAAGCAGATTCAGTTTGTGAATAAAACCATAGGTGAGCGCAAAGTGTGGCTGAAAATGGCCGAGCAAAACGCCCGCATCGCCATCGAGCAGCGCCGTTTACAGCAAAGCAGCCAGGAGCACCGCATTAATGAGCTGGCGCGCATCCTGCGTATGGATTCAGACGGCCTCAACCGCCTCGAATGCTTCGACATCAGCCATACCCAGGGCGAAGCCACCATCGCCAGCTGCGTCGTGTATGACGAACACAATATCCGCCCCGACCAATACCGCCGCTACAACATCACCACCGCCAAGCCCGGCGACGATTACGCCGCCATGCGCGAAGTGCTGACACGGCGTTACGGCAAAATGCAGGAAGCCGAAGCCAACGGCGAAAGCGTTAAATGGCCGGACGCGGTGCTGATTGACGGCGGCAAAGGACAAATCGGCGTGGCCGTTGGCGTATGGGAAGAGCTCGGTTTGCAAATTCCGCTGGTCGGTATTGCCAAAGGCCCGGAGCGTAAAGCCGGTATGGAAGAACTGATTTTGCCCTTCAGCGGCGAAACCTTCCGCCTGCCGCCGAACAGCCCCGCGCTGCATTTGCTGCAAACTGTGCGCGACGAATCCCACCGCTTTGCGATTACCGGACACCGCAAAAAACGCGACAAAGCCCGCGTAACCTCGTCGCTCAACGACATTGAAGGCATCGGCCCCAAACGCAAAAAAGCCCTGCTGACCCGCTTCGGCGGCCTGCGCGGCATCGCGGCGGCGAGCAAGGAAGATTTGGCTCAGGTCGAGGGTATCAGCATGGCGCTGGCGCAGAAGATTTACGATCATCTGCATTGAAACAGGGTGTGCGTGGGCAGAGGCCTGCAACCATATAGGTGCGCGTCCGCCATAAAAAAAGCCGTCTGAAAATCTGCTATGGATTTTCAGACGGCTTTTTTTGAACTATCGAGACCTCAATCAGGCATTGGTTTCTTTGCGTCCGTACACATCAAAGCCCGGCTGCTTCACGCGCAGCAGGAAGGTAACGGCAAAAGCGAAGATATACAGCGCGGTATAGGCATAGACCACGCCGATAAAGCTGAACGAGGGCAGCAGCAGCGTTGCAATCGCGGGTGCGACGAAGTTCGACAGGCCGGCCGACAGGTTGTAAACCGAAATGGCCGCGCCCTGGTGCTTCGGCTCCAGTGTGGTGAATACGGCGGTCATCGGCACGAAAGCGGCCACAAACCAGCCCAGCAGAATGGCGGGAATCCAAGCCATCATAAATTCGGCGGTTGACGCGCCTTCCATGCCGCCCGGGGCAACCGTGTTATACCATTGCGGCAGGTAGTAGAACACCAGGGAAGACACGGCCATGCCGATACAGCCGAACCAGCGCACCACTTTAATCCAGCCCAGCTTCTCGCCGACGATGCCCCAAAATACGTTGGATACCAGAGTGGTGGCGAAGAATACCGTCCAGATTTGCAGCCATTGCGAGGTGGTAAAGCCCAGCTCGCGGGTAAACATCATCGGCATAATCACGGCAAAGCCGAACAGCGACAGGGTGTTGATGATGCGGATCCAGCTGGAAAACAGAATCTGGCGGTTGGTTACCAGCAGCGTGACCGCGCGGCTCAGTTCGCCGAATTTTTCTTTCATCGGCAGGTCGTGCATGGGCGATTCCGAGTTGACGTTACGCAGCATGGTGAGCGCCACCAAACCGCCGGCCACGCAGAAGGCCAAAGCCAGCCACAGCGTGCCCATTTCGCCCAGCACGGGAATGGTCAGGCTGGGGATAAAGCTGCCGAATACGCCGATGCCCACGGAATAAGTGGTCCAGAACCAGCCCATAGCGGGGCTGATTTGGGTGCTTTTCACGTTCTGCACAATCATCACGATAAAGGAATACAGAAACAGCGGGTAGGCAAAGCCGCGGATGCCGTAAAACAGCATAATCATCGGATAGCTTTTGCCTTCCAGGCCGAACACCAAAAACAGCGCGTGAAACACACACCACATCACAAAACCGATAATCATGGTTTTGCGCGGGGTGATGATTTCGGCCAATACGCCCGAAATCCAGGCAGCCAGCGCGGCGGCAAAGCCGTAAACTGCGAAAGCCGAAGAAGATTGCGACTCGGTGAAGCCCAGGTCGGTAATGTATTTCGACAAAAAGGCCAGCTCAAAGCCGTCGCCGGTCATAAACAGGGCGATGGCAAGATAGCCCCAAATCAAGTTTAAGGGCATACCCAGCCACTGCTTGGTTTCCACTTCCAATTTATTCATAGTAAACCTCTGATGTTGAATGGCGGATGGCGGGGGCGGCCCGACGGCGCAGAGCGTATGGCGCGGCGCATCGGGATCGGCACTTGTGTCCCGTTATCCGAAAAAATAATCGCTGCCGGTATTTTTGAGGCCGACACACCGGCTTGCCGGCTGATGGTTTGGCAATAAACGGCATAGCGATATGGTTGATAGAAAGGCCGTCTGAAAAACGGCCTGATGCTTCTTATCCGCTACACAAGCCGCGTTTTCAGACGGCCTGCGCTTGTCGGAACGCCCGATCTTGGCGGTAAAGCTCGCGGAATGAGGCGTAGCGTGCCGCCAGATAATCCGCGTGTTGCGGCTGCGGCGTGAAGACCTGCGCGG
Organism: Bergeriella denitrificans NBRC 102155; assembly: GCF_001592185.1. Lineage (GTDB taxonomy): Bacteria > Pseudomonadota > Gammaproteobacteria > Burkholderiales > Neisseriaceae > Neisseria > Neisseria denitrificans. Next base: position 5,557 of record NZ_BCWL01000008.1, on the reverse strand, counting down.
TTTCGGGCTTGGTGCAGACGGAGGCTTCCGCCGCGCCCGTAGCCAAAGCCGCCAGTCTGGCCGCACCCAGCGCGCCGCCGGTTTCGCCGCCCTTGTGGGTGACAATCGGCAGCCGCAGCGTATCGGCCAGCAGCTGCGCCCACAACGGGCTGCGTGCGCCGCCGCCGAGCAGCGAGCATTGCGCGATGTGCGTACCGCTTTCCTGCAGCACGCGCACGCCGTCGGCGATGCCGAAGCTGACGCCTTCAATCACGGCATAGCCCATCACGGCGCGGTTGCTGCTGTGGCGGATGCCGTGGAACATACCGCCGGCCAGCGGGTCGTTGTGCGGCGTGCGTTCGCCGGAGAGATAGGGCAGGAAAAGCGGCGCTTCGGCTTTTTGTTCGGCACTCAATTCGGCAATCTCCGCCAGCAGCTCGGCTTCGCCGATGCCGATAAGTTTGCAGTACCAGCTCAAGCAGGCTGCGGCACTGAGCATCACGCTCATCTGATGCCAGCGGCCGGGCAGAGCGTGGCAGAAGCAGTGCACTGCGTCTTTGGGCGCGGGGCGGTAGGCTTCGTTCACCACAAATACCACGCCGGACGTACCCAGCGAGATAAAGGCATCGCCTGGGCTGACCGCGCCTGCGCCGACTGCGCTGGCGGCATTGTCGCCGCCGCCGCCCGCGACGATAACATCGGCGCGCAAGCCCCATTTTTCGGCAATCTCGGGCAGCAGCGTGCCGCTATTTTCGCTGCCTTCAATCAGTTCGGGCATATGGCTGCGGCTCAAGCCGGTGGCGGCCAGCACGGTGTCAGACCAGTCGCGCTTGGCCACGTCGAGCCAGAGCATACCGGCGGCATCCGACATATCGGAAACTTTTTTGCCGGTCATCAAAAAGCGGATGTAGTCTTTGGGCAGCAATACCGAAGCGGTGCGGGCAAAAATCTCCGGCTCGTGTTTTTTCACCCACAAAAGTTTGGGCGCGGTAAAGCCGGGCATGGCCAGATTGCCGGTGATGTCGTGCAAATCGGCCACGGCGGCTTCCAGCTCGGCGCATTCGGCCGCGCTGCGGGTATCGTTCCACAAAATCACGGGGCGCAAAACCTGATTGCCCTCGTTGAGCAACACCGCGCCGTGCATCTGCCCGGAAAGGCCGATGGCTTGAATCTGCTGCCAGGCCGCGCCGGCTTTTTCGCGCATCGCGGCCATCAGCTCGTGGGTGACCTGCCACCATTCCGCCGCCGACTGCTCCGACCATTGCGGATGCGGGCGTTGAATGGAGAGCGGTAGGCCGTGCGTGCATACGGTTTGGCCGCTGCCGTCCAGCAGCAGGGCTTTGATTTCGGACGTGCCGTAATCCAATCCGAGATACATAATCGTTCCTTATTTCGGTGAAAAGGCCGTCTGAAAATGCGCCCGCGCAAGGGCGGGCGCTTCATCGGGCCGCTCCGGTTTATTTCAGGAAAGCGCGTGCTTTGGCAACTTGTTCGCGCAGCAGGGCTTCAAAATCGGCATTGCCGGCCAGCTCGCCGAACAGGGCTTTGTCTGCGGCAAATACGCGGACGGGGTCTTCCGATTCAAACATGGCGTGTACCGCCGCTTCATCGATGATGCCGTCTTGGTAGGCGTAGGGCAGTTTGCCGAGATGCCATTGCTCCATGAACACGAAGAACACGGCCGGAATCAGCGCGGTCGCCGCCGGGCGTGCACCCTGTTTGTAACGCTCAATCAGCGTGGGTTGGATTTGCGCGGGGATTTTGGAGAAGCCGTCGGCGGCCACGCGCTGGTTGGTGTCTTTGATGTGGGGGTTGGTAAAACGCTCCAACACCACATCGCGGTATTTGCCCAAATCAATCAAATCGTTGCCCAGGCTGGCGATGACGTCTTCGGTCACATAGTCGTAGGCGATTTGGCGCACTTTGTCGTTCAGGGTGCTGTCGTGGATAAACAGCTCGCCCTGCAGCGTACCCGCCCAGGCGATGGCGGCGTGCGGTACGTTCAATACGCGGATTTTGGCTTCTTCGTAAGGAATCACCGATTCCACCAGCTCTACGCCGACTTTTTCCAAAGCGGGGCGGACATTGTCTTTGAAGTTGTCTTCAATCACCCATTGGATAAAGGTTTCGCCCATCACCGGCGCTTGGTCGTCGATGCCGGTTTTTTCTTTGATGCGCGCAGGCAGGTCTGCGGCAGGACGGGGTACGATGCGGTCGACCATGGTGTTGGGCGTGGTAGCGTTTTGCGCCAGCCAGTCGATTAAGTCGCTTTGGCCGGTGAGCTGCAGAAACTCGACCAAACCGTCGTGGAAGCGTTCGCCGTTGTGGCGCACGTTGTCGCAGCACAATAAGGTGACGCGACCGTCGGCCAGCTTGGTGCGGGCGCGCAGGATTTTGGCGATGACACCGTAAATGGTTTCATGACCGCCGTTCAAATCGGCCTGCAGGGCGGCATCGTTTTGAATCAGCTTGAATTTGCTGTCGAGATAGTAGCCTGCTTCGGTTACGGTAAACGCGATGACTTTGGTCTGCTCGGCCGCGCCCGCTTCAATCAGCGGCGCCAAATCGGCAGCCCAGCGGATGGGTTGCTTGATGGAGCGGATAACTTCGTATTCGCGCTCATCGTGCGGGCTGACGGTTTCCAGCACATATTCGCCGTTTTGCGCCAGCAGGGCTTCGACGGTGTGTTCGCTGTCGTTACGGATATTGCCCGCAGCAATCGCCCAGCTGTCGTCGCCGGATTTGATTAATTCGTTGAGATACCATGCCTGATGCGCGCGGTGGAAAGAACCCAGGCCGATATGCAGCCATGTATATTGTTGACTCATTGCACACTCCTTAAAAAAATAAAGCCGGTTTGTGAAGCCGATTGGCCCGAATCGCGCAGGGCGGCTCAGGCGGGTGTAATTAAATGAAACTCTTTGCGGATTGTACTGGAACGTGTTTGGAGGTCAAGTGTTAGTTTTATTACAGATTGGGTGACGCAGATTGGCGGAATTTTCACATATTTTTCATGAAATTCAATATATTGATGAAAACTACATTCAATAAAATGCGCTATTTTCAGACGGCATCGGCCTGTTTGATTTTGAATGATTGGGTCGGCGCAAACCGGTTTGGCTGTTGAGAAAAACTAGATGATGAATTTGGAATATCGATTGAAATGAAAGATAGTTTCAGGCTGATTTTCAGACGGCCTTTTTGTCTGTTGTTGAGAGAGAAACGTATCATCGGTTGGGAAGAGCAGCTTGATTGGATGTGTTTTGCCCGAAGAAAGCGGCAGATGATGGATATGAAATATAAAGAGATGGGCAGCGTGCGGCAGACAATAAAAAACAGCCGCATCAAGCGGCTGCTCCCTAAATAAATGGTCGGAGTGAAAGGATTCGAACCTTCGACCCCTTGCACCCCATGCAAGTGCGCTACCAGGCTGCGCCACACTCCGACTAGAGTTCGGCATTATACTCTTTTTTTGCCGCGCAGCCAGGGTTTTTTGCCGCTTTCGGTGGGGTTTGGATTTAGCGGTTTGTTTTATCAGCATAAAAAATCATGCCTAAGCGGCGGTAGTGCAGCAGAAAGGCCGTCTGAAAACGGGCGGCGTGCGTGCGCTTGGCCGCAATATCAAACTTTTAGCTTGCCGCCGGTTTTTCGGTTATAATGGCGAGTTATCTTTTATTGAACCGAAATTAGTGCGACCATGAAACAGATCCGCAATATTGCCATCATCGCCCACGTTGACCACGGCAAAACCACATTAGTAGACCAATTGTTACGCCAGTCCGGTACTTTCCGCGACAACCAGCAGGTGGACGAGCGCGTGATGGACAGCAACGATATCGAGAAAGAGCGCGGCATCACGATTTTGGCGAAAAACACCGCCATCGAATACGCCGGCTACCACATCAATATCGTCGATACGCCCGGACACGCCGACTTCGGCGGCGAGGTGGAGCGCGTATTGGGCATGGTCGATTGCGTGGTGCTGCTGGTGGACGCGCAGGAAGGCCCGATGCCGCAAACCCGCTTTGTCACCAAAAAAGCGCTGGCTTTGGGCTTGAAACCCATCGTGGTGATTAACAAAATCGACAAACCGAGCGCGCGTCCGAGCTGGGTAATCGACCAAACCTTCGAGCTTTTCGACAACCTCGGCGCGACAGACGAGCAGCTGGATTTCCCGATTGTGTACGCATCCGGCCTGAGCGGCTTTGCCCGTTTGAGCGAAGACGATACCAACGACGATATGCGTCCGTTGTTTGACACCATTTTGAAACACACCCCCGCGCCGAGCGGCAGCGCCGACGAAACGCTGCAGCTGCAAATTTCCCAGCTCGACTACGACAACTACACCGGCCGCCTCGGCATCGGTCGCATTTTGAACGGCCGCATCAAGCCGGGTCAGATTGTGGCGGTGATGAACCATGAAGAGCAGGTAGCGCAAGGCCGCATCAACCAGCTTTTGGGCTTCCAGGGCTTGGAGCGCGTGCCTTTGGAAGAAGCCGAAGCCGGCGACATCGTGATTATTTCCGGTATTGAAGACATCGGCATCGGCGTCACCATTACCGAAAAAGACAATCCCAAAGGCCTACCCATGCTGAGCGTGGACGAGCCGACCCTGACCATGGACTTTATGGTCAACACCAGCCCGCTGGCCGGCACCGAAGGCAAGTTTGTCACTTCGCGCCAAATCCGCGACCGCCTGAACAAAGAATTGCTGACCAACGTCGCCCTGCGCGTGGAAGACACCGAAGATGCCGATGTATTCCGTGTGTCCGGCCGCGGCGAATTGCACCTGACCATTCTGCTGGAAAACATGCGCCGCGAAGGCTTTGAATTGGCGGTTGCCAAACCGCGCGTGGTGTACCGCGAAATCAACGGTCAAAAATGCGAGCCGTATGAAAACCTGACTGTTGACGTACCCGACGACAACCAAGGCGCGGTAATGGAAGAACTGGGCCGCCGCCGTGGCGAATTGACCAATATGGAAAGCGACGGCAACGGCCGTACCCGCCTCGAATACCACATTCCCGCGCGCGGCCTGATCGGTTTCCAAGGCGAATTTATGACCATGACCCGCGGCACCGGCCTGATGAGCCACGTTTTCGACGATTACGCCCCGGTGAAACCGGATATGCCGGGCCGCCACAACGGCGTATTGGTTTCCCAAGAACAAGGCGAAGCGGTGGCTTACGCATTGTGGAACTTGGAAGACCGCGGCCGTATGTTTGTTTCGCCGAACGACAAAATCTACGAAGGCATGATTATCGGCATCCACAGCCGCGACAACGACTTGGTAGTGAACCCGCTCAAAGGCAAAAAACTCACCAACGTGCGCGCCAGCGGCACCGACGAAGCCGTGCGCCTGACTACGCCGATTAAATTGACGCTGGAAAGCGCGGTCGAGTTTATTGATGACGACGAATTGGTGGAAATCACCCCGCAATCCATCCGCCTGCGTAAACGCTACCTGAGCGAACTGGAGCGCCGCCGCCACTTCAAGAAAGACTGATTGCCGTCTGATTTGACTTAAGTAATAAAGGCCGTCTGAAAAAGCATTTATAGCCATTTAAAATAAGAATGG